>JBGGMZ010000508.1:0-2774 GCA_041287745.1 Chthoniobacter sp.
GGTGCGCGGCGCGGCGGTGCACAAGCGCGTGGATAAAGGGCGCGGGGCCTTGCCGGAGGCCAAGGTGCAACCCGACAAGGATGCGGAAGACGGTGGGCGCGAGAGGGCGGATGATGAAAAGAAGCCGGCTGCACCGACGGGAGATGAGATTCACTCGCGATCGGTGATGCTCGGGTCGGAGCGGATCGGGGTGGTGGCGAAGATGGATCTCGTGGAGGCGACGCTCGATGATGCCGGGGCGGTGGCGTCGGTGTGTCCGGTGGATTACAAGGTGGGCTCGCCGCGGGTGGGCGGGGAAGAGGACATGATGTGGGACACGGACCGGATGCAACTCGGCCTGCAATGCCTGGTGCTGCGCGATAACGGGTACGCGTGCGATGCGGGAATCATTTATTATCGCGGGACGAAGCAGCGTGTGCGGCTGGAGCTGACGCCCGAGTTGGAGAGGTGGGTGCTGGCGCAGATCGTCGCCGCGCGGGCCTGTGCGGCGGGGCCGATTCCGCCGCCGCTGTGCGATTCGCCCAAGTGCGCGCGGTGTTCGCTCGCGCCTGTCTGCCTGCCGGATGAAACTCGAATGTTATCGGTGCCAACAGTGGAACGGTATGAAAGCGTCGAGCCCGGAGGGAGCGCGGATCGAGTGGCGGAGACTTTCCCGCGGATGGATGCTAGGCCTACGGTCGGCGCCACGCCGCGCCGGCTGATCGCGCCGCGTGACGAGAAGCGGGCGCTCTATCTCAATACCCAAGGCTATCGGGTGGGCTGCAACGATGCGGTGATCAAGGTGAAGGAAAAGGATCGCGTCGTTGAGGAGGTGCGGGTGAGCGACGTGTGCCATGTGGCGCTCTTCGGCAATATCCAGATGTCCACGCAGGCGATTCAGCGGCTGTGCGATCGGGATATCCCGGTGACGTGGTTTTCCATGGGCGGGTGGTTTTATGGAATAACGCGCGGGCATTCGCTGAAGAATGTGCTGCTGCGCATCGCGCAGTTTCGCCACGCGGCGGATCCGACGAGTTGCCTGAGATTGGCGCAACAGTTTGTGCGCGGGAAGATCCACAATCACCGTGTGCTCTTCATGCGCAATCATACCTCGCCGCCGGAGCGCACGAAGCTGCGACTCGGGCAGGCGCGCGAGGATGCGCTGCGGACGAAATCGCTCGAGGAACTGCTGGGCGTGGAAGGAGCGGCGGCCGGTGAGTATTTTGCGCAGTTCGGCGGGCTGCTGTGCGAGCGGGCGGATGAAGACTACCTGGAAGGACTGACACCGACGGCCCCGACACAGGCGGATACGCAGATACGCTTTTGCTTCGACTTCACCACCCGCAATCGGCGGCCGCCGACGGATCCGGTGAATGCGCTGCTCTCGCTCGCCTACAGCCTGTTGGCCAAGGAGTGCACGCTAGCGGCCTACGCCGTGGGGCTCGACCCTTACATCGGGTTTTATCATCAGCCACGCCATGGGCGACCGGCGCTGGCGCTCGATATCATGGAGGAGTTCCGAGCGCTCATTGCAGAATCGGCGGTGATCACGGCCATCAACAATCGGTTCGTATCGCCGTCAGATTTTGTGAGCGCGGGCCGCGCGGTAAATCTTAATCCCGATGGGCGGAAGCATTTCTTTCAATGCTTCGAGCAACGCATGAACACGCTGATTACGCATCCGGTCTTCGATTACAAGGTGAGCTACCGGCGAGCGGTGGAATTGCAATTCCGCATCCTCGGGCGGGTGCTTACCGGGGAAATTCCGGAGTATGCGCCTTTTCTCACGCGATGAAACGGGTGCCGTCGCCAACGATCGCCGACGCTATGGGGGGCGAAATGCGCGTCCCCGATGAATGGTGGGGGGAGGTTTTCGCGGCGGCAGCCCTCAGAGGATTGATCGCCCGAGAGGAATCGACTCACGCCCCGCGATTCTGGCGAAGCTCGCTTACCAGTGCGCAAATGCGATGATCGCGTCTCCGGCCCGGCAAGTCCCACAGGAATGAGAAATACCTATCTCGTGTGCTACGACATCGCGGAAGACAAACGGCGCGACCAGGTCTTCAAGGTGTGCAAGAATCATGGCATGCATTTGCAATTTTCGGTCTTCGAATGCGATCTAAACGGAACGGAACTCACTCTGCTGCAGCGGGAGTTGCTGGAGGTCATTTCGCAGGCGGAGGACCAGATTTTATTCGTCAGTCTCGGACCGGCGGAGGGTCGCGGAGAGCGCGTCATTTCCGCGCTTGGGCGCCCCTACACCAAACTGGACGCACCATGTTACGTCGTCTGACGGCGAT
The DNA here is from genome assembly GCA_041287745.1 of Chthoniobacter sp. Taxonomy (GTDB): domain Bacteria; phylum Verrucomicrobiota; class Verrucomicrobiia; order Chthoniobacterales; family Chthoniobacteraceae; genus Chthoniobacter. The sequence goes on from JBGGMZ010000508.1 coordinate 2,280, forward strand.
CCGCGCCTTGAGCATCAGGGTGCCGTTCTTTGACATCACATCGAAACAGAACTTGTGCGTCATATTGGACGCGAGCGGTCTGGTGGTGCTGAGGAGAGCCGCCCCCGCTCGCGATGCAGTATCCATGCCGGTTGGCGATGAAAGCGGCCGAAGGATCCGTCGATTTTGTGTGATCGGAAAGGAACAACTCCAAGACCACTCGCGGTATCCGAACTTGATGTCACCAACAGAAGGAGTTACGCTAGGACACTCTCCATGGTCGAAAGACCGTGGCCTCGTTGAAGCCGGGGACGCCCGCCCGCCATGTATTGACCAAGTGCCGCTCTCCATGGTCGAAAGACCGTGGCCTCGTTGAAGCCGGGAATACCGCCGGGATGCGTTTCCTACCCATGCGCTCTCCATGGTCGAAAGACCGTGGCCTCGTTGAAGCAATTCCGGGCGGACGCGGAGGAGAATAAGAGCGGAGACTCTCCATGGTCGAAAGACCGTGGCCTC
>JBGGMZ010000509.1:0-10867 GCA_041287745.1 Chthoniobacter sp.
TTTGGAAATCAGCTTTGTGCCCCTTTATGAGGGCAGCCCCGTTTTTGATGATATCTATGAGTTCATGGTCTCTCAAGGATTCGCCCTGCGTGGCACCGGAAGCATCGCCGCAAATCAATCGGGCACGCCTTTGCAGATCGACGGCATTTTCGAGCGGTCGAATTAATGGACCCATTACAATACTGGAATGACCAGGTAGAAAACACTGCAACACCAGAGAGAGGCATTTGTCACCGACCTGATTCGAGCCTACAGAGGAACTCACAGAATTTCCCCGCATGAATATCGACCGCTTCGAGCATCCGAACCTGAAAATCCCCAGCGCCATCGGTGCTGGACTGGGTCTGGCGATCGCCCTCGGCATGTGGGCAGGCAGTGGCGATTTTGATTGGCTCAAGCGGGCCGCCGCTGCCGCAATCCTTCTGGTCTTTGTTCTCTTCTTTTTGCGTTTCACCTGGGTGGTTGGCCTCTTCATCTGCTTCTCCTCGTTCTATCAGGTAGGCTTTGGCTTCACGATGGGCACCATGGAATTGTCGCTCGCACTTTCCGGCTTCTTTTTCGCCATGACTTGGTGGAGGAAACAGCGACTCGATCGTCCACCTATTTTGGATAACTGGAGTTTCGGGCTTCTGAATACCTTGATTCTCGCTTGGCTGGCCTATGTGCTAGCCCACACTATTTTCAATATTTACGACCCATATCGACCGGCTGATTATGGCTTGAAGAATTTGCTCAAGACGGTCGAGGCATGGACGGGATCCGCTCTGATAATCGTGTATTTTGGGAACCGACCGCAGCACGTTGTCGTCAAAAAAGATTTTCCGCAGCGTATTGCCTGGTGCTTTTTTGCTGCACTCTCGATCAACATCGTCATTCAACTTTTCAACGTGCTTTCGGGCAAACACGAGGCTCAGGTGGACCCGGATGACCCGGTGAGCGGGAATTATTTTACCATTCCGGTGCTGAACTTGATGGAAAATATATACGCCCTGCGAGAGGTGCCTCCACTTGCCATGCTTTTTTGCGGAGCGATGATTGTAACGCGATGGTTCAAGGAACGGACGCTCAAGCAGCGGCGGCTATTTTATATTGTCATGGCGGAGAGCATTTTCGGTGCGATCCTGAGCGGCGGTCGGGGTACGTTGGGTTTTGTTCTCGTCCTGCTTATCATCTTTCTTTTCATTCAGCGGCGCATCGGTGCTCTCATTGGATTGGCCACAGTGATCGTCGTGCTTGGAGGGATAGTGAATCTCGTGCCGGACCAATTGAAGAGCGCGCCGCCGATGGTTCGGCGTGCCCTGAACTGGGCGCTCATCGAGAAAGATGCCGACGTCTCGGAGGGGATCAATGGCTCCTCCAATTGGCGGTACGCTCTCTTCCTGCGCGCTCTCGACGAGTGGCGATCCGACCCTCGCATTTATTGGTTTGGCCGCGCCACGTACGCTTATAACCTCGACGATGTTATCGCGTTGACGATCGATCAGGAGGAGGCCAGCCTTCAGAGCGCGCTCCGGCGAGGCGCGACGCATAACATGATCACCGACCTGCTGGTCACGTTCGGCCTCTGTGGATTGGTCCTCTTTTTCGCTCTCTACTTCGTGCTCCTCTATTTTCTTTGGACGATCTATCGGGCACCCCAATTGGACGAACTGGCCCGCACATTCACGTTGTTCATGCTGATCTCCCTAATTTTCAATTTCGCCTATGGACTATTGGGCGGCGGCAATATTCCCATCGCGCAGGCTTGGTTTATGATGATTCTCGTGGCGTATCTTTACGATCTGCACCGGAACGAGCAGCAATCCCAAGCCAACCTAAAGATCGAACCGCCGAAGGGCCCTCGATTCGCGCCCGGGCGGCCAGGTGGCGCACTGCCGGCCCGAACCTAAGCCGCCGGCCGGCTTCTCCTGGTCGACCTGATGAAGGGCACCGTCGAGGCCTCCCCTTTCCTCGAAGGCCTCTAATTTATTTTGCGTCAGCGAAACGCTGCGCGGAGGCGATGGTATTCGCCATCAGCATCGCGATGGTCATGGGACCAACCCCACCAGGGACGGGCGTGATGGCGCGGCATTTGGGCGCCACTTCGGCGAAGGCGACGTCGCCGACGATTTTGTAACCCTTCGGCGAGGAAGCGTCGTCGACACGGTTGATACCAACATCGATGACCACGGCGTCGTCCTTCACGAAATCGGCCTTCACGAATTCCGGCTTGCCGATGGCCGCGACTAGGATGTCGGCGCCGCGGCAGACTTCCGCGAGATTCTTCGTCCGCGAATGGGCGATGGTCACGGTGGCATCGCCGCCTTTGCCCTTGTTCATGAGCAGCAGGGCTAGCGGTTTGCCGACGATCATCGAGCGGCCGAGGATGACCACATTGGCACCCGCAGTCTCGATGCCGCTCTCGATGAGCAAACGCTGGCAGCCGAGCGGCGTGCAGGGCACGAAGCCATCGGCATCGCCGAGGGCGAGCTTGGCCACGCTGATGGGGTGAAAGCCGTCCACATCCTTGCGCGGGTCGATTGCCTCGATGATGGCGCGCTCATCGATCTGCGGCGGCGGCGGCGACTGCACGAGGATGCCGTGGATGGCAGGGTCGGCATTGAGCTTCTGCACCAGCGCGATCAGGTCGGCCTGCTGAGTATCCACAGGCAACTCGTGCTTCACCGAATGCATGCCCAGCTCGTGGCACATTTTGTCCTTCGAGCGGACATAAGCGCGCGAGGCGGGATCGTCGCCCACGAGCACCACGGCGAGGCCAGGGGTGACGCCGCGGGCTTTCAGGGCGGCGATGGCGGCCTTGCTGTCGGCGTAGGTTTTCTGGGCGATGGCTTTTCCGTCAATGAGCGTCATGGTACTTGGAAGTGGCGTAATGATTGGCTTCGCGCATCATTTTCTCAAGGCGCGCGCGCTGGGCTTCGAAAGCTTCGGGAGTATCCGTGTCTGGAATATACTCCAGGGGCAACATGTGGATATCCACAGTCGCGAAAGGCTTGGGAATGCGGAAGGCATCCCAACCGCGGAGCGCCCAATAGCGCGAGTAAAAGATGCCGAAAGCAAGCACGGGGATCCTCGCTTTTTGGGCGAGAGTGATGACGCCGGGGTTGAGCTGGTATTTCGGCCCGCGCGGGCCGTCGGGTGTGATGGCGATGTCGTAACCCGCCTCGGAAGTGCGCACCATCTCGAGCATGGCGACCGCGCCGCGCCGCGAACTCGAGCCCCGGATGGCCCCGATGTCGAAACGCTCCAGGAAGGCGGCGAGAATTTCACCGTCCTTGCTCGCACTGGTCAGGGCCTTCGAGTGGCGGGGGCAATCCTTCCGCGACATATAGCGCGAGTAAAACCACGGAATGATGAAGAGGGTATTGTGCCAGAAGATGCCCGTCATCTTCACGGTATGCGGCATCTTCAAGAAACCGCCGGGATCGTGGATGCGAAAGCGCAGCGTGGAGCAGAGGAGCTTCACGAGGGTGCCGCCGACGTAGGAGATGATTTTGGCCTTGGTCGCGGGCTTCATTTACTCCGCGTCCTCCGCCCAGCGGAACGCGCCCGTTGCGGGCAGTCCGAGTTGATCCAAAATGCGCACGACGACGGTATCCGCCAGTTCCTCGATGGTCTTCGGCCGCGAGTAAAAGCCGGGCGAGGCTGGGAGCACGATCGCACCGGCCTCCATCACGGTCACCACATTGCGCGCGTGGATGAGATTCCACGGCGTCTCGCGCGGCACGAGGATGAGTTTACGACGTTCCTTGAGGAAGACATCCGCCGCGCGCAGGATGGTCGTCTCGCTGGTGCCGGCAGCGATGCGCCCCAGCGTGCCCATGGAGCAGGGGACGACGACCATGGCATCGAAGCGCGCCGAGCCGCTGACGAAGGGCACGTTCATTGTCCGGTCGTTGTGCTGGTGAACGCCAGTGGCCACGAGCAGTTCGCCGCCCAGCTCTTCATTGATCACCTGGCGGGCGTAATTGCTGAAGACGAGATGGATCTCGTGATCCTTCGGGTCGAGTTGGTCGAGCAGACGCTGCAGATAAATGGCACCACTCGCGCCGGTCGCGGCGAGGACGAGTTTCATTACAAATAATCCGCCGCATGGAGCCGGCGCGTCAAGTCGCCCTGGCGGGTGAGCAGCTCGGTGTAGAGCTCCTTGTGATCGGAATTCGGCTTGGCCCGCGTGGATTCATCGAGCTTCACAAATTTCTCCGAGAGCTCTCGGAAGGTCGTGGGATGGCCGAGTGCCGCCTGGCTGGCGTAGGCGGCCTGCAGGGCCGCGCCGAGCGCCGCGCCTTCAGCCGAGGCGAGACAGATGGTGGGCACGCCGAAGATATCCGCGGCGATCTGCCGCCATACCGGGCTCTTGCTCCCACCACCGGTGAGACGGATTTCCGTGGGCTGGATGCCGAGTTCGCGGAAGCGGCTCAGGCCGTAGGCGAGGCCGAGCGTCACGCCCTCCATGGTGGCGCGTGCGAGATGCGCGGACGTCATGGTCTCGGTCTTCATGCCGTGAAGGACGCCGGTGCCATTGGGCAGATTCGGAGTGCGCTCGCCATTGAGGTAAGGCAGGAAGAGCAGACCGCCACTGCCGGCGGGTGCGGCGTTCACGTGCTTCTCCAGTTCCTCGTGCGACCAGCCGAACATGCGGCAAACCTGCTCCGTAGCCACGGTCACATTCATCGTGCAGGCCAGCGGCAGCCAGCGGTCCGTGCTGTCGCAAAAAGCGGCCACCTCGCCCTCAGAATCGATCACCGGCTTGTCGGCAAAGGCGTAAACGGTCCCCGATGTGCCGAGGCTCACCGTGACCACCCCCGGCTGAACGTTCCCGGTGCCGATGGCTCCCATCATATTGTCGCCACCCCCGGCGCTGACGGTCACTTCACCCTTCGAAAGGCCCCACGCCTCGCGCAGATTCTCCCGCAGAAGGCCAAAGGCCCGGCGCGAACTGGCCAGCGGAGGCAGGGCCTGGAGCAGGTCCGCGTCGATGAATTCGATCAGCGGCTCGCACCATTTCTTCTCGCGCACATCCAGCAGGCCGGTGCCCGACGCATCGCCGTACTCCATCCCGCGCTCCCCGGTGAGGTGGAGATTGATGTAATCGTGCGGCAGCAGCACGGTCGCGAGCGCCTTGTAGTTGCGGGGCTCGTTTTGCTTCAGCCAGAGAATCTTCGGCGCAGTGTAGCCCGGGAGGATGGCGTTGCCGGCCAGCTTGATCAGCTCATCGGCCCCACCGAATTCCTCTTCAAACTGGGCGCACTGCTCGGTCGTGGAGGTATCGCACCAGAGCTTGGCCGGGCGGATGACCTTGTTCTTCTTGTCCAACGGGACAAAGCCGTGCTGCTGACCGCTCACGCCGATGGCTTTCACGGCATCCCTTTTCGTGCCCAGTTTCTCCAGTACGGCCCGCACGGTGATATCTACAGCATCGACCCATTGCTGAGGTTCCTGCTCGAGATGCCCAGGCGGCAACCCCTCGATGAGGCCATAGCTATGGGCCGCCGCGGCGAGGATTTTGCCGCTTTCGAGGTCCAGCGCGATGGTTTTCGTGCTTTGAGTGCCGCTGTCGATACCGAGGGAGATCATGGATTCAGATTGCAGATTTCGGATTTCGGATTGAAAAGCAATCGTCATCCACGGAGCCCTGAGGTTAAATCCGAATCTCCCAAATCCGAAACCCGAAAATTTTTCATGGTCAAAAAGCTCCTTCATACCCGCTATCGCGTGAGCGACCTCGAAAAGACCGTCGCCTTCTACCAGGACGTTCTCGGGCTCGAACTCATCCGCCGCCACACCTCCCCGCGCGGCTCCCAACTCGTTTTTTTCAAGGCTCCCGGCAGCGAGGAGGAAATCGAGATCTGCAAATACGACGGCAGCGGTGAAGTGAAGGTGGGCTACGACATCACCCACCTGGCCTTTGAAGTGGACGACATCGAATCTTTTGCCAAGCACTCCGCCTCGAAGGGCTACCCGCTCTCGGATGGCCCCACGCCCACCAGCACTGGCAGCGTCATCGCTTTCGTCGACGCTCCCGAGGGCTACGAGATCGAGCTGATTCAACGCGGAAAGTAAGGCATGGAATTCGACTGGCTCGACTCTCCCTTTGATCTGCGCAAGATTTCGCCCAAGGAAATCGAGGAATCCTTTGAAGATCCATTCAGCCTGCGCCTGCTGCCCGATGCGGAGGGCGATGCCGACAAGGCGCGCTATTTCAACCTCGGCAAATCCGTGAGCGACCGTGGCATCTTCACCATCTTCTGGACCGACGGGAAACGCTACCGGGCGATCCTCTCGCGCGATATGACTCCCGAGGAGCTCGCCTTCTACGACCGGAAGAACGCGGAGAGCACCTACTAATCCCCCTTTTTGTCTCCCCGATGAAAGTCGTCACCACCTGGACCGAGGTCCCGCATTTCGAGAACGAAGAAGACGAGGCCGCTTATTGGATCGATGCCCGGCTCGATGTGCGTCTCATGAATGGTTCGCTACTCAAGGCGGACACGCGGGAATCCACCACCATCACCCTGCGCTTCGACCCACGCCTGCTGGCTCGCATCAAGCGCATCGCCCGTTCCCGCTACTTGAACTACCAGAGCATGATCAAGCAGTGGCTCAGCGAGCGCCTGGAGAAGGAGCTCTGACGGGAAGTGCTTAGTTCTTAGTGCTTAGTCTTTTGAAGTGTCCTGTTAACCGCACGAGCGCGCGACGTCCTACTGGGAACTAGGAACTAAGAACTCGTCCCTTCATTCGTTTTTCCTCCCCAAGCGCGCGCTTCTTCGCTATCCACCGCCGGCATGAAGAAGCTGTGTGTGGGAGCTATGATGGCGGTCATCCTCGTGCTGGGTTCGGGAGCCGCGCGTGCGCAATTACAAGAGTGGACGGCCGAGCCGCTGACCGGCGTCCAGATCAAGACGGTGGCCTTCAAGGGCTGGACTCCCACGCAGACGGAACCGCTGCGCGGCACACTCGTCCTCATCCCCGGGCGGCATGGGGATGGCCGGGGCATGGCGGCTGATCCGAAGTGGCAGGAACTGGCCTCGAGCGTCGGCTTTGCCGTGATCGGTTGCCAGTTTGCCGACGGCGAACCCTTCGCCTATCAAGGCGATCCGCAGGGCGAAGTCGCCCGGGCCATTTCTGCAGCCGTGGCGCATCTCGGGGAAGCCAGCAAGCATCCGGAACTGGAGCGTGCCCCCCTCGCTTTCTGGGGCACATCCGCCGGGTCGAATGTCTCCATGCGCTACGCCACGTTCTTCCCGATGCGCGTGATCGCGATTGCCACATCGAAAGGCACCTCGGGGCCACAGGCGGAACTGCCCGCGGGCAAGGACGAGATCCCGATGTTTTTCGCCCTCGGCGTGAAAGACAAAGCGGAATGGCTGGCGGAGGCGCAGAAGAACATCGAGGCCGGTGTGAAGAAGCATGCCCCGTGGACGCTGGCACTGAACAAAAGCGAAGGCCACGAGGTCGGCAAAAGTCTCGAAGTCTGCCGGCCTTTCCTAAAGGCGGCGATCGAGCAACGCTTTCTGCCGCCGAAGGCGACCGCCACCGCTTCCACGAGCATCTTCAAGACGACCCCACGCCCCATCGGCGGCGGCACGGTGAAACCGGTCGCCAACCCGGTAAAGCTCGAGAAGATCGACGCACGCAATGGCTGGTTGGGCGACTCGGACACCTTGGAGATTGCGCCCGCAGCCACTTACAAGGGAAACAAAGCGAAAGCCGTGTGGCTCCCAGACGAAATCACGGCCAAGGCGTGGCAGACCTATCTTCGCGGCTGACGTTGCGGCGGTTTTTTCTCCACAGTCACGCCGTTCTTCGCTATTCCACCGCGCCATGAAGAAGCTGTGTGTGGGAGCTATGATGGCGGTCGTCCTCGGGCTGAGTGCGGGTGCCGCACGGGCGCAATTTCAGGAATGGACGGCCGATCCGCTGCCGACTGAACAGATCAAGACCGTAGCTTACAAAGGCTGGCTGCCCACGCGGCAGGAGCCTCTGCGCGGCACGATCGTGCTCGTGCCGGGGAAACTCGGCGACGGTCGCGGCATGGCCGCCGATGCCAAGTGGCAGGAACTGGCCACGAGCACGGGCTTCGCGCTGCTCGCGTGCCAGTTTACCGACGGCGATGGCGCGATCTATCAATACGACGCGCAGAATGAGGTGGCCAAATCGATTGCGGTCGCCGTGACGCACCTGGGCCAGTTGAGCGGACATCCCGAGCTGGAAAAAGCGCCGCTCGCCTTCTGGGGCCACTCGGCTGGGGCCAATATCGCGGCCAAGCACACGAACTTCGCCCCCATGCGCATCATTGCCATGGCGGGATCGAAAGGCAGCTGGGGTTCCGGCCCGGAGAATCCGCCCGGCAAGGATGAAATCCCCATGCTTTTCGTGCTCGGCGGCAAGGACAAGCCCGAGTGGATCTCCGGTTCACTGCCGACCATCGAGGCTGGCCAGAAACGGCACGCTCCGTGGGCTCTCGCCCTGCAAAAAAACGAGGCCCACGACTCCGCACCCGGCCTACCCTTGGTCCGCGCGTTTCTGAAAGCTTCGATCGAGCAACGATTCACTCCGCCGAAGAATGCCGGAGCTGTCGGTGCGCCGAGCATCTTCAAAACGACCCCGAAACCCATCGGCGGCGGCACCGCGTCGAAAGTCGCTGGCCCGGTGAAGCTGGAACGGATCGACCAGCACCAGGGCTGGCTCGGCGATCCGGACACCTACGAGATCGCACCCGCCGCCACCTACAAGGGCAGCAAGACGAAGGCGATGTGGTTGCCCGACGAAGAGACGGCCAAGGCGTGGCAGGCTTATCTCCGCGGCTGACCTCCTGGCGGTCTCAACATGCGGCGGAGCCAACCCGGGCGTGGGGTGAGTTTACGTTTTAACTCAATCAATTGCATTCCAAGCTTTGTACGCTAACACTGCATGGAGAAACTTGCTTTCCTGCGAGTCGATAGGGCACTTCCTTGCAATCGCTTGAACGTCTCGCTTCGTTTTTTGATTCGTCCGGCATGCGGAAGCAAGAATCCATTCCAAATCGACGGTTCGTAAGCCCCTAGCCAACCGTCCTGCGGCCAACCTTACAAAGGCCCGTAACTCGCCCGGTGACATCGAGCTCGGAGGCTGTCTTTTAAAGACTTCAAAGGAGGATACTATTGGAATTTTTCGCCCGGTAAACTGGACTTGAAGCCTTGATGTTCCCGAAGGCAGTTCGAGATAGTCATTCAGATCGATAAAAGAGGTATATGTCTCTCCATGTGCGACCGAATACTCATGAAGCTCGTTGTCCAATCCCCCCGACGGCCCGGAATGAGTTCGGAATAACTTTCTCCGTGAAAGGCCAAAGGATAAAAATTGCGCGCCAAAAAATCCAGTATCTAGCTCCAGCTCCCTTCCAGCGACATTCTTGAAATCGCATCTGATCAACCAGATGCCACGATCAGCGAACGAACTAAATACCGGAGTACATTCCAACGCAAAATCCGGCTTCTCTCTTGGTATCTCGGGACGCCCCAAGGCGGACGAAAAAACCGTGAAGCAGAGAAGAAAGAAGCAGAAAATTCCGCTCAAATTTGGCAGGTTCCGGCGGCAGACCACCACAACATGGCGTGTTGCTCCTGCGTTCACCAGTTCTCCGCCCGTTGAATCGGATAGCACACTGGGATCATCGGTAGATCCACCGCCTTCACTTTGAGTGCGGGAAGAGAAAAGAGGCCTTAAGCCTTATTCCAAGCCAGCAAGCCCTGCGCGGCCGGGGCGATCTCGTCGAGCAGTTCGTCACCGAGATTGGCTACCAGCGGAAGGGCGGGGCCGGTCTCGGCGATGCCAGCGAGCGACACGGCGTGGTGCAGGACGGGGATCGGGCCGTGGGCGTTGCGCAGGGTCTCGAGGGAGTTGAAACGCTCGCGGATCGCGTCTGCCTTGGCAAAATCGCCGGCGTGCATGGCGTTGAGCATTTCCTGCGAACGGCGCGGGGCCACGCACACGCAGCCGCTGGTGAAGGATTGCACGCCGAACTTCTGCCAGTGCACGATGGCGGGCTGCTCGCCGATGCCGCTGACGATGAGCTTCGGGTCCACCGTCTTCACGAGGCCGGCGAGGAGATCGTCCTGCGCGGGATCGTTGCGCACGACGGCATACTTGATCCACGAAATGACACCGGCAGCGACGAGTGCTTTCACCACGTCGAGCGTCACGTAGCCCTGGTCCTTGATGTAGAGGACGATCGGCTTGCCGTACGCCTCTACCAGCTTCATCACGGCGGCCTGCACGCCCTTCGGCGAACTCACGGCGACCGTGGGGAGGAGCATGGCCGTGGGAAATTTCTTCTTCGCCAGGATCGCGGCCTGGTCCATGGCCGTGCCGAAGTAGGGACCGAAGGCCGGGACGATGAGCGTATTCGGGCCGGCTCCAGCCTCGAGCTGGTCGAGCACTTCTTCGTACTCGCTGAGGGCGATGTTGTAGAAGTTGGCATTACCCCCGTAGAGGAGCGTGTTCACGCCGCCGGATTCGATGTGCTTGATGAGTTTCGCGTTCTCCGCGGCGTTCGGCTTGAGACTCGCGTCGCGGCAGAGCGGCGGCACGGAAATGACGGAGGCAGTGAGGTCGGCTGGGGAAATGGTCGTCTTCATCGGGAATGGCGGGCAACTGTTCCACCCTTTCCCGGCCGTTCCGGCAAGCGGGAAGTCGTGGGATGGGCGCCGGGATTTAAAAAACGCAGAGACGCAAAGACGCGAAGAAACGGACAAAGAGCCCCGTTTTGTCGTCCGGCAATTCCCCCGGTCTCACTCGCCTTTTACACTGCGTAGCTGCATCCCCAGGCCTCAATTCCACCTCCAAAGTCGGGCTACGTAGCACCCCGGGAGTTCATCCTGCGGTTGCC
>JBGGMZ010000510.1:0-4577 GCA_041287745.1 Chthoniobacter sp.
TTCGGAGAACTCATCCCACTCATCGGTGCGTTGCTCAACTTCTCCCTCGCGCTGTTTGTCCTCTTTCAAAACCCGCGGGCTGCGGTCGCGCGGGCCTATGCCTTGCTGGGCACCAGTTTCGCCGTGTGGAATTATGGCACGTTCTGGCTGTTCCGAATTCCTGCCGGAGATGAGCACTACGCCGAGGCTTACTTCTGGGCGCGATTCCTCCAGTTCGGGGTCGTCTTCATCCCCATCTCCCTTTGCCACGTCTCCTTCCTCGTCGCCCAGATTCGCATTCCCAAGGCGGTGCTGTGGCCGGTGTATCTCTTTCACGTGTGGCTGTTCTCGACGAACTTCACTCACTTCTTCGTGGCGCGCGTGCGCCGGGTGGACTACGCGTGGTATTCGGAGGCGGGCACGGGCTTCTGGATTCTGATCGTCATCTTCGGGCTCGTCTGGGTTTCAGTGGCGGTTCTCGTCTGGCATCGGCGCAAATTACCTCCCCTCGCCCGACGCACACTCACTCCCCTGATCATTGCCCAGGCCGCGATCGCCTTTTTCGGGACGAACGACGTCCTGCCGATTCTCGGCGTCTATCACTACCCTTTCACGAATTACCAAGTCTACCCCTTCGGGAGCATGGCGGCGATCTTCTACGGCATGATCGTCGGTTACAGCGTGCTCCAGTACCAGTTGCTGGACGTCCGGGTGGCGCTCAATCGCAACACCGCCAAGGTGGTGCGCGTTCTCTTCATCTTCTTTACCGGTCTGTCCTGCCTCCTTGTCTTCTGGCTCGTGGACCGGAATGAGTTCACTTTCTATTCATTCTTTGCCGGGCTGGCCACGCTCATGATCGGCGCCATCTGCGCCGCCATTTTCTTCCCGCGTCTCTTCGGGGAAACGAGCGAAATCGTCGAGCGTCACATCCTCGGGGATACCTTTGAGCATCAAGACCAGGTGCGGCGCTTCATTGAGACGATGGCTTGGTACAGCGACTTCCCGTCGCTCTTCAACGACCTGCACAATCTGTTCACCAGCGCCTTTCAGCTGCGGAGCTATCACCTCATCCTGCGCAACGAGACGAACCAGCTTTTCGAGCTGGCGCGCTCCTACCCGGCACAGGGACCGAAAGTCTTCGGGGAGTTGCGCAGCCAGGCCGCGATTCTCCGCTGCTTCAGCGCAGCCAATCGCGAGTTTCTATCGCTTGAAAAAGATGACGCGCACGAGCGCAGTCCGCTCATCGTCCAACAAGCTCGCGCAGAACTTGCGCCGTTGCATTCCCGCTTTGCCTTCCCCCTCTCCTCCGAGGGCGAAATCTTCGGCCTGCTACTCGTCGGCAGCAAGACGAGCGAGGAATTCACCGCCAACGACATCGGCTTGCTCATCACGCTGGTGAAAAGCCTCAGCCTGATTGTCAACCAAATCCGCCTGAAGATCCAGGTGCAGCAAGCCACCGAGCTCGATCTCCTCGGCAAGATGTCGCGCGGCATGGCGCACGATTTGAACAACCTGCTTACTCCGGTCTGGACGCTCCTCCAGCTTTGCACTGAGTCGGGCAATACCGAACCGCCGGATGACGAGCTCCTGCCGGTGGCATTGCGCAACGTCATCAGCATGCGCGCCTACATCAAGGAAGCGCTCTTCTTTTCGGAGAACCTGCGTCCCGATTTGCAGCTGGGCCGGCTCGACCTCGTCGTGCGCCAGGCGGCGGACCTCGCCAAGGCCAGCCGTAAGAAGGAAGTGCAGGTCATCGCCGACACGCCCGGCGAAGCGCTCGTAGAAATGGACGAGGTGCTCATCCAGCGGCTCATCGCCAATCTCATCTCCAATTCCATCGACGCCTCGCCTTCCGGGTCGCAAATCCGCGTCCAGCTCGAGCGCCTGGCCAAAGCCGATGCCGGGCGGGAATGGTGGCGCGTGCGGGTCATCGACCAGGGCGAAGGCATCCCCAAGGAGAATCTCAATCGTATCTTTACCCCCTACTTCACCACCAAGAATTATGGTGATGAGAATCGAGGCTTCGGTCTTGGTCTCGCTATTTGCCGCAAGATCGTGCACTTGCATGGGGGGCAGCTCAATATCACCAGCCAGCCGAGAAAAGGTACCACCGTCTACTTCGACCTCCCCAGCCGACAACCCAAATCCACTGTGCCGGTGGTCGCCTCCGTCACCACTGCCTGATGCGCACCCTTCTCGTCATCACCAAACAATTGTCGCTCGCGCATGCCGTGCAAACGGTGCTCGACCCCGTTAAGTTTCAACTGATCACCAAGGAGGCCATCGGCGAGGCCGAGTTTCTCCTGTCTCGCGGTGCGATCGACGCCACCATCTTGGATGCGGAGCTGACGGATGCACGGGCCATTCGCCTGATCGAGGAATTGAAGACCTTCGCCCCCGGCTGCCCGATCCTGATCTATAGCGGGGAAAAGCAATGGGAATGGGAAGAGGATGCTTACCTGCTCGGCGTCGAGCACATCCTCACCAAGCCGGTTCGCGGCAAACTGCTCAACACGCTGCTCGATCGCCTTTTCCCCGATCACGAGCAGCCCAAGCCGATGATGCCCTCCGGCCCCACGGCTATCGAGTCGGTTTCCATGCGCCCCTATGTCGAACCCGTGCGCGCGCTCGAGGCCTTGCGCCGCTTCTCCGGCGTCCTCACGCACAGCCTGGATGCGGCCGGTTTGCTCAAGCAATTCCTCCTGCTGCTGCGCGAGATTATCGGCGTCAATCGCGCCGTCATCTTCCTCCGCAAACCTTCCGGCCTTCTGGGTGATGGTCCGCTCGCGCAGGATGATCGCTGGCTACGCTCCGCGTGTGCCATCGGACATGACCAGAGCGTGCTCCAGCACTTTGCTCTCTCCCTCGGCGCAGGTATCGGTGGTTACCTGCATCGTCAAGGCCGCATTCTTCGCGCAAGCAGCTCCGAGTCGCACAACAGCCGTGAGATTTCCAAGGAATTTCAGCTCCTTGGCGCGCAGGTCGCCATCCCCATCCTCGACCGTGAGTCACTCCTCGGCGTGGTAGTCTTCGACGAACGTCTCACCGGGGAAGCCTACGCGAATGAAGAGCTCGCGCTCATCTTCCACATGCTCGAGGAAGTCGGCCTCGCCATTCGCAATACCTGGCTGCACGACCAGCTGGTCGGCAACCACGACATGGTGGCGGACATTCTCAGCCATCTCGGCAGCGGCTGTCTGGTCATCGGCCCGAATCTCAACACGCTGCACGCCAACATCGCTGCCTCGGAGTACTTCCTCAATCACAGCCAGCATAAGGGCCGTTTGGAATTCTCCGATCTCCCGCAGGAGATCGGCAGCCGCGTCTTTACCGTCATTAAATCCGGGGACACCACGCCGCCCTTCCGCTACGACAAACTACCGAACGCCCCGGGGCGCGCCTTCCGCGTCAGCATCCTCCCCTTTCGCACGGCCAGCTCCACAGGCTCGAATGCGGCGCTCCTCATCATCGAGGATGTCACAGAGCACGAGCGCGCCCAGCGACTCGATATCGAGGCCTCGAATCTGCGCTTGGTGAAATCAATGGCCGAGCATCTCGCACACGAGATCGGCAACTCGCTTGTCCCTCTTTCCACGCACCAGCAATTGCTTAAGGAGTCAATCAATGACCCCGAGTTCCAGGAGTCGCTCTCGGCCGTGCTCGCCGCGGGTGTGAAGCGCATCTCGCGCCTTTCCAACCAGATGGTCTTCCTTGCCCGCGAATGGCAGGGCGATTTCCGCGAATCGGTGCAAATCTCCGATCTGATCGTCGAGGCATTCCACGAGGCCCACACCTTTCATCCCGGCAAAAAGCTGGCCC
This sequence comes from Chthoniobacter sp., assembly GCA_041287745.1. Lineage (GTDB taxonomy): Bacteria > Verrucomicrobiota > Verrucomicrobiia > Chthoniobacterales > Chthoniobacteraceae > Chthoniobacter. Next base: position 3,799 of record JBGGMZ010000510.1, read on the forward strand.
AATTGCAGTTCAACAAGGACATCTCGCCTTGGAAGATCACCGGCGATCACAAAGCACTGCGCCACGCCTTTTCCGAGATCATTCTCAACGCCCTCCAGGCGAACCCCGAGGATCCAAACGTGGCGGTCAATCTTTCCGAAAGCCCGGACGGCTCCTCGGAGTTGCGCGTGGAAGTCCGCGATTCGGGCACCGGTTTCGAGCCGGAAGCTGCTGCACGCGCCCCCGAGCCATTCTACTCGACGCGCAACGTCGGACTGGGACTGGGATTGACAGTGTCCCGCAAAATAATTGAGAGTCACCACGGTAAAATCGAGATCCCCCTGCCTCGTAAAGGCGAACCGGGCGTAGTCCGGATTTCGCTCCCCCTCCAGAACTAACAGCAACCGTCGGTATCGTTAAAACACCGCTCGAAGCGGCATTAATAATGCTCAGTCTTTTTTCCCACATGAAAAACGCCCTCATCCCCCGTGGTTTCGCGTATATCGTTCTCCTTTCGGCCCTTTCGTCCAGCGTTCATGCCGTCGGCTTTCGCGTTCCTGAGCAAGGGACCGCTGCAGCGGCCCGTGGCAACGCCTTCGCCGCGACAGCGGATGACCCTTCGGCAGTCTATTACAATCCGGCCGGCATCACCCAGAACGATGGCCTGCGCAATATGCTGGGCGTCTACACTATCTCGCTGAGAAGCCGCGTCACGCTCACGAATCACGACAGTTACACCACCTCGAACAACAACTTCCAGATTGCCCCGGAATCCTACTATACTTACAAACCCAAGAACC
>JBGGMZ010000511.1:0-3254 GCA_041287745.1 Chthoniobacter sp.
CGGCTTGGGCACAATGCTATGGAGCAGACGTTCCGACACCAGCTTCTCTTCGCCAAGCTGCTTCTGATAGATCTTCTCTCGCTGGCGCCAGCGTGTGCGTTCCAGCGCGGCTCCGATACGAACGTTGAGCAAGACCGGGTCGAAAGGTTTCGCGATGTAATCATCCGCGCCGATGACCAGGCAGCGCACCACGCTTTCGGTTTCGTTCATCGCCGAGATCATGATTACCGGCGTATCGCGCAGCTTGGGATCCGCCTTCAGCCACTGCAGCATCTCGTAGCCGCTCATGCCGGGCATGACGGTATCGAGCAGGATGAGATCGAATGTTTCCTCGCGGACGCGTTCCATCGCCGCCGGACCGCTGCTCGCGTGGACAATACGATAGCCCTGGCGCTGCAACTCCCGGCCGAGCGCATTGCGGCTGGGTGCATTGTCATCCACCAACAGCAATGTCCCCGCCTTCGCCACATCATCGCCCGGTCCGGGCGTCGCCGGGTCCGCGCGCAGATCCACCAACGCCATGGGGCGCACCGCGGCCCGGCGAGGCTGCGGCTTGGTGAAGGCTACCAATTGCCGGCACTCGTTGTGCATGATCTCGAGGTCGGGGAGAAAGCCGCGCTGGGCCAGTTCTTCGGCTCGCTCCTGCAACATCTCGATGTAGCCCACCACATGATTGAGCGCGCCGCGGATTTCGAATCGCAGCCGAGGCAGGTCGACATCGTCCAGCGTCGCCCACGAGCCGAGCAGCGCGTCCATGAGCTCGAGCAGATTCTTCCCGGCGCTTTGAATCTTGTACAATTCCGGTAGGAAAACCTCCTGGCCCAGCTCTTCCGCGTGTCCCTGCAGCGCCAGGGCGCAATCCAGGAGATGAGTGAGCGGCGTGCGCAAATCCTCGCGCATTTTCCCCAGCGCATCCGGAGCTTGAGTCGTGGTCTCACTCATGGGCGTGGCGCTTTCTGGAGTTGCGCCTCCATCTTCTGCAACAATCGCGGCAGCTCCAGCGGCTTGGGTTCAAAGTCGTCGCACCCTGCCTCCCGTGCTTTGTCCTCATCGTCCAGCGTGGCGTAAGCCGTCAGGGCGATGATTGGCAGGTCGCGCATCTCCGGCATCGACTTCAATTGCCGCGTCACCTGCCAGCCGCTGATGAGCGGCAGATTCATATCCATGAGGATGAGATCGGGATGCTCCAGCTGGGCCATCTGCAATCCTTCCACGCCATCGATGGCCAGCACCACCTCGTACTGCCGCCGCTGCAGCCGCCGCGAAAGCATGTCGCGGCTCAGCTCGTTATCTTCCACGATCAAAATCTTCGGCTTGAGACGGGGCTCTTTGCGCGGGCGCGTCGCGCGAGTCGCGAGCGGCACGGTCAACATTTTGCTGCAGGTCGGACATTCCAGATCGGATCCGCGCGCTTCCGCATCAATCACGATCCATTGCCCGCAATTGCTGCATTGAAAACGGACGTCCTCGCCGCCGGTGCCTTGCGGGCGCACTTTGCGCGTCCCTTCGTAACGTTCCAAGGTATCGAAGAGGCTGCGGGCGGTGGTAAAGGAACCCGGGTTGACGAGACCGCGGCGCAGCACTTCGTTGCCCTCTTCCGAGATGGCCGCCAACGGCCCATGGCGTTCACCGAAGCTGCCGGTGCCACCGAGAAGCTCGTAGATGAGCGCGCTGAGCTCGCCAATGTAGCGGTTATGCAAGTCGCCGGTCATCGGCGGCGCCGTGAGCATGCCGGCGACGACCGTGCGATTCCCGCCCCATGTTTCTCCGGGCATGGCATCCCGCACTCCGGCCAGCGGATGCAAACGCACGTGGAAGCTCGGCCATTCGGCCACAGGCCGCTGGAGCAGCATGGTCTCCGAGGGTACATTCTCTGTATCGGTAAAATGGATGAACGTTTCCCCGAGCGAAAGGGAGACCAGCTTGAGCCCAGTGCGCAGCGCGTAGTCGAGACCGATGGCCACGTGCTTGATGAGCGGGAGTGCTTCGCTGGCGTCGAGCTTGCGGCGATTGCGCAGCAGATCGAGCAACGAAAAACCATTGGTCCATTCCACGAGCAGGAGAGGCGCCTGGACGCTTTGCTCGAGTCCGTAGACGCGGAGCAGATTGGGATGCTCGAGTGGCAGCGCACGGGTGACTTCCTCCTGCAGTTGCGCATAGAGGGCGCTGTCTTCCACGAGGTAGCGATGCAGGATGATGAGCCGTGCAGCCCGCAGCAGTTCCGCGTCATCCACGTGAAAGGCGCGCCCCAGTTTTTCCTCGCCGAGTTCGCCCGCGATGCGATAGCGGCCCTGGAGAATCACACCCGTGCGATACGCGGTGGAATACTTCTCTCCCTTCGCCTCTTTTCCGATGGGTTGCGCGACCGCCGTGGCCTCGGTCGTTCCAGCGATCTGCTCGGAGACTTGCTCCAGCAGTTTCCGCAACACGGCCGCGGAAGATGGGCGCTCATCGGCATTTTTCGAGAGCATTTTCCGCATCAGCGCGACGACCAGAGACGGCACGTGCGCGAGTGTCGCGTAGGGGGGCTCCATGTTGAGCTGCTGGCTCATCACTTGAGCCAGCGGACCGCCGAAAGGCACGCGGCCGGTGAGCATGAACCACATCGACACGCCGAGCGAATAGATATCCGAACGTCCATCCAGCTCCCGCTCCTGCATCTGCTCGGGACTGGCAAAGTGCGGCGTGCCCATGAAGCCGGGCGTTTCCGCGGCATCCGGCGGCGGTGTCGCGCCAGCCTTGGCCAGGCCGAAGTCGATGACCTTCACGATCGTCTCTTCGTCTTCCGTGACGAGCATGAGATTGGCTGGCTTGATATCGCGATGGACGAGATGATGCTCCTGCGCCGCGTTCAGGGCGCGGGCGACTTGGGTGGCGATGCGCAAGGTGGTCGCGGTATCAAACGGTCCATCGCGGTTCACACGCGCCTCGATCGTCTCCCCGTCGAGCAATTCCATCGCGTAGAAATAGACGTCCTTCTCGATTCCGAGGTGAAAGACCGAAGCCACATTCCGGTGGCGCAATCGCGCCGCCGCCCGTGCTTCGCGCACCAACCGCTGCCCCGCCCCCGCGCTCCGCAGGTAGGTCGTGTTGATCACCTTCAAGGCGACCGGACACTCCAGGCTCGTGTCCCATGCACGATAAGTAATGCCCATCGCCCCCCGGCCGAGTTCCACGTGCGATCCGTCGTCGCGTGTCGTAATCTCGTAGTGGCCGAAGGTGACTTTTTCAGGCATTGCGGAAGGCGGTGATCG
>JBGGMZ010000512.1:0-9811 GCA_041287745.1 Chthoniobacter sp.
TCTTGCGTGGCATTACGACTGCTTAATTAGCTCTAAACAATTCGCGGAGAAATCCGCAATGGGAAAAACAAAACGAAATAATAAATAATCCTATGTTGCAGAAACTGAACAAAAATCGTGGGGGCTTCACCCTCGTTGAAATCATGATCGTCGTCGCCATCATCGCCCTTCTGGCGGCGATCGCGGTACCGAACTTCCTGCGTGCTCGTAAGCGCTCGCAGGCCACCCGTATCCTGGAAGATCTCCGTATCGTTGATTCGGCGATCGACCAGTACGCGATCGAAAACAACAAGTCTGGCGGCGCCACCGTGCAGTGGACCGACATTCAGAATTACCTCAAGAAGGGCTCGGTGCTCTATAATTCCGGTGGCACCGACTTGCTCGGCAACACCTACAGCAGCGGCAGCTTCTCGGTTGACTCCCTGCCGAAGCTCAGCACCACCAGCTTCAGCAAGCTCTCCGACGTCGCCCCGAGCGACTTCTGGTCGCCCTTCTACCCCTGATCCGCTTAGCTTAGCTTAAGCTTAGCTTAGTAAATCAGACTCACTTTTCAGCCGCCCACCTGTTCGCAGGTCGGGCGGCTGAATCTTTTCCGGGTGGAGAGAGGAAGGTCCCATGCGGCGGGATGCGAGGCGGAAGGTAAGCCCCCCTGCATTCGACCGATATGACTGCCTTCCCTTGGTATCGAGGCTTTCGGGTTGCCGGCTGGCCCCTAAACAATGGTCGGCGATCAGCGAATTCGCACATTTGCGTCTCAAAAATGCTACTTCCGACTCTTCTATTTCCAAGACGTGAGAAAGAGGCCATTTACAAAGATTTAACCGGCCCTGGTATTTCCACGCACGGGGCTCTCTTTGATACCACTTGTTTCACACCGTAGCCCGCATTTGGAAAAGATATTTTCACGCTCTTCGCCGCTCTCCACAGGGATGTCGGCAGCGCAGTTGCTAAATATCATCGTCAATCAGGAGCTGTCCAAAAGCTCCCATCGAACTCACATCCAAATACAGACTACTATGTTGCAGAAACTGAATAAAAATCGCGGGGGCTTCACCCTCGTCGAAATCATGATCGTCGTCGCCATCATCGCCCTCCTCGCGGCGATCGCGGTCCCGAACTTCCTGCGCGCTCGTAAGCGCTCGCAGGCCACCCGCATCCTGGAAGATCTTCGCATCGTTGATTCGGCGATCGACCAATACGCGATCGAAAATAACAAGTCCTCCGGAGACACGGTGCTGTGGACCGACATCCAGAACTACCTCAAGAAGGGCTCGGTGCTCTATAATTCCGGTGGCACCGATCTGCTCAGCAACGCCTACAGCGGTGGCAGCTTCTCGGTCGACTCCCTGCCGAAGCTCAGCACAACCAGCTTCAGCAAGCTCTCCGACGTCGCCCCGAGCGACTTCTGGTCGCCCTTCTATCCCTGATCCGCTTAGCTTAGCTTAGTAAATCAGATTCACTTTTCAGCCGCCCACCTGTTCACAGGTCGGGCGGCTGAATCTTTTTGGAGGGCAAGGAGAGATCGGCCTGAGCAAGTGACCGGTAGTCACTGATTTTACTCTCCACCGTGCCCTCACGCGGTGCACATTCATCGCCGCTCCAGCGAATGTCTTCTTCTTCCATCTCCCCTGCCCGTACATCGCACGTAGATCGCCTGGCCCGGCCCTCGGTTGTCTTGTTGCTCTGTGTGCTGGCGGGCTTTCTGGTCTACGGGCCGGCGCTGAATGGCAGCCTGGTGTGGGACGACTTCTATCTCGTCCGCGAGAACCCCTTTTTCCGCAGCCCCGTCTTCGGACTCGAGGTCTTCCGCCACTATCTCTTCTTCGATTCCTTTTCCACCTACTACCGGCCGGTGCAAAACTGGTCCTACATGCTGGACTACTGGGCCTGGCGCGGCAGCCCGCTCGGGTATCATTGCACGAATGTCCTCATTCATAGCCTGAGCGGCTTCCTGCTTTTCCTGCTGCTACGCCGCCTCCTGCCGACGCTCGCGCCGAAAGCAGCGGATGGCACACGCGCTCGGTGCGACGTGGCCGCATTGCTCCTGGCGCTGGTCTGGGTCGTGCACCCGATTCACAACGCCGCGGTCGCCTACATCTCAGGCCGGGCGGATAGCCTGGCCGCACTCTTCGCTCTCGGTGCGTGGCTCCTCCTGCTGGGCGCGATGGAAACCGGCATTGCCACTTGGAAAAAAATCGCGCTCGGTGCGCTCGCCGGCATTTCGCTGCTGGTCGGGCTGTGCTCCAAGGAAATCGCCCTCGTGTGGCTGCTCTTGATGCTCGTGCAGGTCTTTGCCTTTGATCGCGAGCGGGCCTGGCGCGTGAAATGGACCGTGCTGGGCGGCGCGGCAGCAGTCTTCGCTCTCTATTACACACTGCATTCCCTGCCCGGCTATCGCACCCCCATGGAAGATGGCCCACCGGCACCGTGGGATGCGCGCGGCCTCCTCATGTTCCGGGCCTTGGGCGACTACACCGGCCTTATCTTTTTCCCGGCAAAGCTCTATATGGAGCGCTCGATTTCCAATACGGGTATCTACAGCAGCGTCGCCGCGTGGCGCGACCACGCGCGCTACGAGTATCTCTCCATCCTCGGCCTGCTGGCTCTGCTCGGCGCCATCGTCGGCTGTGTCCGGTCAAATCCCGGCCGCACCTGGCGCATCTTCGGCGCGACGTGGTTTATCCTCGCCTTCCTCCCTATCTCAAACCTCTTCCCGCTCAATGCCGAAGTCGCCGAGCACTGGATCTATCTCGCGAGCATCGGCTTTTTGATTTTCCTCGCCGGGGCCGTGATGGCGTTGCCGCCCCGCGGACGCCTGGTGGTGGCCTGGGCGTCGGTCGCGGCCATGATCGCGCTGGGCGTGCGCACGGCGGTGCGTGCCGGTGATTGGGTCGATGCCGAGACTTTCTGCGCGCGTACTATTGCCGACGGCGGCGCCACTCCACGCATTCTCAGCGCGCTCTCCTCCATCTACGGTCAGCGCGGCGACTACCAGAAACAGGAGCAGATACTGCGCAAGATGATCGCGCAGTTCCCGGAGTTTGCGCCGGCGCGGATGAATCTCGGCATCTGCCTCTCACGCCAGGGCCGCTCCGCTGAAGCGGAATCACTCCTCGGAGTCACACACGCAAAGGCCGATGAGGTCGCGCGGCAATATCCGCGCACGTGGCCCGCCGTGCTGCAGCTCGCGCAATTGCGCCGCAACGCCGGCCATACGGACGAAGCGCTCGATATCATCGGTGAGGCACGCGGCCGCTTTCCCGAGACATGGGAGCTGGTAAAAGCGCAAGCCGAGCTGCTCCGCGAGACCGCGGGCGCGACAGCGGGGATTCCTTCGGTCGAGCAATTTGCTGCCAGACACTGGTGGCATTACGACGCGCAGTCCACCCTCGGCGCAATGCGCTTCGCGGCCGGCCAGCCTGATGCCGCTATTAACGACTTCCGCGCGGCGAGCCGCCTCGACATCTACGACGGCAAAGCCCTGGCAGCGATCGCCGAGATCGAAAACTCACGAGGTCGTTCCAACGTCGCCCTCGAGGTGCAAGCGGAAGCAATGGACCGCGACCCCGGCCAGCCGAAGCACTACGCCGAACTCGCCGCAATCCTCGAGAAGCTCGGACGCAAGGAAGAAGCAATGGCCTCGCTGCGCAAAGCCCAGGCCCTCGCCGCGGCCATCCGTCAGGGCGGAACGGGGGAATGACGATTCGTCATTTCCTCCCACCCGCCGGCACAGTGAAGTCTCCAGGCTTGAGCTCCCCCTCGCTCAGTTGGATGAGCGTGAACATGTAGGTCTGGTCATCCGGCGGACGTTTCTTTTCCCACGCCGCCAGGTTGCCATCGTAGAATTCGGCAAAGGCGGAATAGTAACCGGCGGGCATCCAATTGGGAAAAACGACGCTCCATTCCTCGGTGAACTGACCTTCGCCCGCCTCGGGAGCACAGATGCCCTTGATGATGGGATAGAGTTTTTTCCCGTCGGAAAGCACCAGGATCAGCCACGGATATCGCCGCCGTTCACCGGTGAATTTCCATGTCGTGCGAATGCGCCATGCACCCGGCAGGCGTGCAGTGATTTGCATGGAGGCGAGGGTCGTCGAGTCGTCGATCTTGATCGGCTCACCCGGCAGCGGCGGAAGCGCGGGCGGCGTGCCGCGACGCAGTACGGCCACAGAGTTGCGCGAGTTCACCACCCATTGAGCCTGGCGCAGGTAGTCGTTTAGCAGGCGGTCGCTCGACGGAATCGAGTGGGTGGCATCGAGATGACTCCACGGATGGTAGTAGCCGGCCACCGCGTTGAAGGTGAGCACGTCGGCGTAGTCGACCACCACCACATCGCCCGGCGGCGGCGGCGTATAGGCCGCGATGCTCAGCGTCTTCAAGCCCTTCAGGATGTGATGCAACGAGATGATATTCTCGCGCTTCGCAAGGTGGGGGAGGAAGCCCAGGCTGGCGGTCACCGAGGCATCGGGCGGGATTTCGGAGATCATCTGCGCCTTCCACTCGCGCTCCTCCAGCATGGCGCTCAATCCCGGCACCTCGCGAATGACGCCGCGCACCGCGCCGAAGCGCATGTGTGCCAGCGTGCAAGCGATCAGCACGGCGAGGGCGATGCCATTTTGCCGGCGGAATTTCGTGAGTGCCTCCGCCGCCGCCACCCAGAAGAGCGCGATGAACGGCGCCGGGTAATGCGCACCGAGCGACCACTCCGAATAGCGATACGAAAGCAGATGCTGGGCAAGCAGTGGGCTGGCGATCAAGAGCCAGCGCGGCCGGAGGAGCGGCAGAAGCAGGAAAGGCAGCAAGAGCGCGGGCAGCATATTCCCCAGCACGAGCGATTTGTGCAGGGCGTCATACAGGCGATACGGATCGGTGAAGAAATTGTGGATGATGTCGCCCGGCGAATTGCCAAGATGACCGTAGAGCTGGAGGTAATCGACGTTACCCGCATTGGATGCAGGGCTGATGACCTTGCCATAGAGCAGCAGCCACGCGACGGCGAGCAGCGCAGGCCACCCATTCCAGGCGAGCTGCCAGGCACGGTCACGCTTCCGCTCGAAGAACGCAAAGACCACGCAGTACATGACCAGCAGCGGCGCCATGTTTTCCTTCACCGCGAGCACGGCGGCGAACCACACCCAGAACCATCGGTAGCGTCCGGCCATTCGCGCCTCGATGAGGAGCAGCAGCAGCGGCGCGGCGAGCGCCTCGGGATGAAACTCGTAGACGCCGATGGAGAAGGTCGCCGGGGTGAGCAATGTCGCGACCGCGAGCAGGAGCGCGGCCTTGCGCTCGAGCTTTAGCAGCAGGCCGATGCGCCATGCAGTGAAGGGCATCGAGGCAAAGGCGAGCGTCTGCACCGCGACAAAGAGCATCGGGTGCGGACAGATCGCGAAGAGCGGCGTGATCAAGAAGACGATCGGTTCCGCGTGATTGCCCATGAGCGGCACATTGAGCAACGACACCATCCATTTCCCCCGCAACGCCAGCCATAGCGCCTGCACGTAAAAGGCGAGGTCGAAGGTGCCATATTGAAACGTCCACCAGTGCCACCACGAAACAGCGAAGGTGACCACCGAAAACAAGAGCGCCGACCAGACCAGGACGCGGCGCGGGGTGGCATTTTCAGGTGACATCCCACTGACTCGTAGCGGGCACCTCGCGAAAACACAACCGCCACGCAGCAGGTGGTTGAAGAGGAATCTTTTAACCACAGAGAGAAGAATGGGGCTTGAAAAGTCCTCTTCTCCGCGTCTCGGCACCTCGGCCTTTTCAAGGCGCGTGATCGATCTCCAGACACGACCCGCTGTCGCTGCTCGACACCACCCATATTTCCGGCTTTGTGATCACCAAGAAACCGGCAGGAAAATAGCCTCCCACCCCCAGCGCATGCCCCCCATCAAGCATACCGCACTCAGTCGTAGCATCGTATCGACGCTCGCATTGCTGGTGATGCTGGCCCTCGTCCTCTACGGCGCGATCGGCGCCCGCACTGAATGGATGTGGATGCACGCCATGCGACCGCGTACTTTCGTCGACCAGCTCGCCGGGCCGCCTATCTCTCGCGAGGAAGTACTCTTGATCGCACGCTCCTACGCCGAGCACATCTGGACCGCCACCGCGCAAAACGGAAAGCATGGTCCCGATGCGCGTGGCATCGATGTGCAGACACCGGATACCTCTGCGAACAAAGCCGAGCCGGGCAAATGGCGGGTGGGCGAAGATAACATCGGCATGCCTTACAAATGGGGCGGCTTCGATACGCCCCAAAGTTTCGACGCTGGTGTCGCCGAGGGCAAAGCCGCGGGCGACGTTTACTCCAGCACCAAGCGCCGCCTGGGCGATGCTGCGGTGAGCGACGAAGCGGTCGGCATCGATTGTTCCGGCTTCATCAGCCGTTGCTGGAAACTGCCCCACAAGTGCGGCACCGCCACACTCCCCGGCTACTGCGAGCTGCTCAATTCGACCGACGACCTGCAACCCGGCGACGTGATGGACTCGCCCAATGGTCACGTCGTGCTCTTCGTCCACTGGCTGAACGTTTCAAAATCCAAAGCGCTCTTCTACGAAGCCGAGGCACGCCCCCAGCCGCGGGTGATGCTAACGGAACACAGCATCTTTTGGCTCAGCCTCTGCGGAGCGCGGCCGTTTCGGTATTTGCTGATCGGAGACTAGCAAAAGGAATGCACCCCGAAAATGCTCCTTTTGATTGCGGCTTCCGGGCGTGAGGCAAAGACCAATAGGTTCTGACTAAAACACAAACGGCACGCCGAGCTTTTGGAACTCGGCTTTTTGCTCGGAGAGCCATTTGTCGCCGAGCTTCTCGAAACCACTTTTCGCTTTGTAGTCGGCGATGAAGGCGTTCACTTGAGCGCGCAGGGCGTCGTTGCCTTTGCGCAGGCCCACAGCCCAGCCTTCGGCCTGGAAGGGCGTGAGAATGGCCCGGGTGGTGTCGGGGTTTTTGCGCCAGTTGGCCAATGTGGAGAGCTGGTCAAAAATGAAGGCGTCGGCTTTGCCCTGCGCGACCTCGAGTGTGCAGGAGGCGGGTTGATCGAGCACGAGCACGCGCGCTTTCTTGAGCTGCTGCACGGCGTAGAGATGGCCCGTAGTGCCTTTCACCACGGTCACAGAGCGGCCCGCGCGATCGGCATCGGCGATGCTCTGGATATCGGTCTTCGCGCCCACGAGCAGGCAGAGGCCGGTCTTCAGGTAGGGCTCGGAAAAGTCGATCGACTGGGAACGCTCGGCAGTGGCGGTCACGGAAGAAATGACGACATCGAGGCGGCCGGTCTTGAGCGCGGCGATGAGGCCGGCGAAAGGCACATTTTCGATCTGCACGGGACGGTGGAGGAACTCGCCGAGCGCCTTCGCGAGATCCACGCTCACGCCGGAAGGCGCGCCGCTGGTATCTCGCATTTCGAAGGGCGGATAGCTCATGTCCATCCCCACGATGAGCGGCTTTTCGGCGGCTTGAGCGATAGAAACGAGGACGAGGAGGAGGCAGGCGAGCAGGCGGAGCACTTTCACCCCTCCAAACTAGAGGTTCGGTTTGAAGTGTTAAGTATTAAGTGCGAAGACAGCGACGGACGTAAAACGAAGGCAAACCACCCGACCATCACGCGACGATTAAGACAAAGAGGCAAATCGCGTGAATGAATCGCGTCCCGATCCTGTCTACCCCACATCCTTTATATGAAAACTTTCCGCCTTTTTCTTGTGCTTGCTGCTCTGCTTTTCGCGGGAGTGATGGCGCCCGCCCCCGCCCGGGCACGTGATGCCGTTTCCTTCGATTTCTTCTACGACTCGCTCGCCCCCTACGGTGAATGGGTTCAGATCGGCGATTATGGTCTCTGCTGGCGTCCCACGGGCATGGACCCCGATTGGACCCCCTATTCGGACGGCTATTGGGCTTACACCGATGCCGGATGGACTTGGGTGAGCTACGAGGAGTTTGGCGGCATCGTGTATCACTATGGCCGCTGGATCCGCCTGGATGACGATAGCTGGTGCTGGACGCCCGATTACGAATGGGGCCCGGCGTGGGTCTCCTGGCGCTCCAGTGATGACTATGTAGGCTGGGCGCCGTTGCCGCCCGAAGCGCACTGGCGCCCGGAGGTGGGTATCAGTGTGTGGGCCGATCGCGAATACGATCTCGGGCCGGGCTACTATTCCTTCTGCCGGGTGCACGATTTCGGTGCGCCGGTGCTGCGCGGGGTGATCCTCAATCGCCGCGAAAATGTGACCATCATCCGCTCCACGGTGAACATTACTAACATCACCTACAATCGGACCTATGTGGACGGCCCGATCATTTTTAACGGCGGCCCGAACTTCGCAGTCGTCAACCGCGTTTCCGCCCGCCCGATTCCGGCGCTGAAGCTGGTGCAGGAGCAGGATTTCGAACCGGGCCGGCATCGCGGCGCGAATGGACGCGTGGCCTTCCAGTCGCAGACGGTGGGAAATCAGCTCATCGTCGCAGCCCCGCGAGTGCTGAGGCCGACCGATCCCGGTGAATTCCGGTCGCGGGCAAAGCGGATTCTGCCGGGCGATAGCGTCACGAGGGGATGGGGCGGGGTCAAAGACCCGGCAGTGCAAAAAGAATTGCGCCAGGAGATGGGCCGGCAAGCCAAGGGACTCACTCCCACGACCGCGCCAGCCCGCGCCGTGGTGGCGACGGATTTGAAAGTGGTGCCGGTGAAAGCCGACCCTACGGCCACGCCCGCGTCGGCAGCGAGCGCCGAGCATCGCGATCGCCCGGATCGCCCCGGCAAAGGCCCGCGTCCCGAAGGCGTCGTGGTGCAGCCGAATATCAATCCGCCGACCAATCCGCCCGGCAGCCTCCCGGCCACACCCTCGGTGAAGCCGGCCGGTCCCGTGACCACGACCACCCCAGGTAATCCTCCAGGCAGCCCGAATAGCGTCGCCCGCGAGCGCGGCCGTGATCGCAACGATCGTAACGCGACTCCGCCCGGCGCACCCAACGGTGGCAACCCGAACCTGAAGCCGTTCACTGCTGTGCCCGACACCCGGCCCCCGCAGAATCCGCCCACCGCCACCGGCGCAACCCCGATGCCGCGCACGACCAGCACCGACGACAACAACGCGGCGAAGGACCGGGCGGCGGAACAAGCGCGCATCCGCGGTGAACAACAGCAACGGATGGAGCAGCAACGCATCGATCAACAGCGCCAGGCCGACACCGCGGTGAAACAAAAGCAGGCCGATGCCGCAGGCAAGCAGAAGCAGGCCGACATGGCCGCGGAGCAGCAAAGGCAAGTCTCCGCGCAGCAGGAAGCCGCCCGTGGCCGGGCTGAGGATCAGCGCCGCCGCGAGGCCGCCGATCAACAGCGCCAGCAACAACAGCAGATTCAGGTTCAGCAGCAACAACAGCAGTTGCGCCAGCAGCAACTCCAGCAACAACAGGAACAGCAGCAGCGGGCGATGGACGCCCGCCGCGCGCAGGACGCCGCCCGCGAGCGCGCTCGCGATCAAGCCGAAAGCCAGCAGCGTCCCCCGCAGCAGCCCCAGCGTCAATTGCCGCCGCAGCCTCAGCCTCAACCGCAGCAACGCCAGTTGCCGCCGCAACCTCAGCCCCAGCCGCAGCAACAGAATAATCAACCGCCGCGTCCCGGCGGTGGACAACAGCACTCGAAAGGCGGCAGCGACAAGGACAAGGATAAAGACAAGGACCGGAACTGAAGGCGCCTGTTCTCGGAATATCCCGCAACAGCAGATGCGGGATATTCCGCTGCAGAGGGGCGATGGAAAAGTGGCCGGTCGGCATCAGCAACTGAAATAGGCGAATGCGTGCTCT
>JBGGMZ010000513.1:0-9160 GCA_041287745.1 Chthoniobacter sp.
CGCCAGCCATCCTGCCGCAGGGTGTGCATCCCGTCCAAGGTGGCGCGTTGCTTGAGCACACTGCCGGTCTCCTTGCGGATAACCAGTCGGCGCAGGTTCTCGTTCACCACGCAGATTTCGTAAATGGCGGCCCGGCCACGATAGCCGGTCTGCCGACAATGCTCGCAGCCGGCACCATGATAGAACTTGGTACCCGGCGGGAATGGGGCACCGATGTCGCTGAGATATTCCTGTGGATAAGTGGTCTCTTCCTTGCAGCCTTTGCAGATCGTGCGGACGAGTCGCTGGGCGAGGAAGCACCGCACGACGCTGGCCAACAGGAAGGGCTCGATGCCCATGTCGAGCAAGCGCGTGATGCCACTGACGGCGTCATTGGTATGGAGCGTGGAAAAGACCAGGTGACCGGTCATGGCCGCGCGAATAGCGATCTCTGACGTCTCGAAGTCACGGATTTCACCGACCATGACGATGTTCGGATCCTGCCGCAGAATGGCGCGCAGGCCATTGGCAAAGGAAAGGCCGATTTCGGATTTCACCTCGATCTGGCTGACACCGGGCAGGCGATATTCGACCGGCTCCTCGATGGTGATGATGCGGCGGCTGACCGCATTGATGGCACTGAGGAAGCAGTAAAGGCTGGTCGATTTACCCGAGCCGGTCGGGCCGGTAACGAGGATGATGCCGTTGGGCAGCTTGAGCATCTCGCGGATCGCCTGGAGTTGCGCTTCCCCCATGTCGAGGCGGTCGAGGCCAAAGTTCCCGACGTCACTACGGGAGAGCAGACGCAAGGAAATGCTTTCCCCATTGACCGTCGGGATGGTCGAGACGCGGACGTCGATGTGCCCTTGGTGAGTGGTGAGATTGATGCGGCCATCCTGCGGCAGGCGCCGCTCCGCGATGTCCATGTGGGCCATTACCTTGAGCCGTGAAATGATCGCGCTTTGCAGCAGGCGCAACTGGGCGGGCACCGCGACCTCGTGCAGGATGCCGTCGATGCGGTAACGGATGCGCAGGTCGTTCTCCAGCGGTTCGACGTGGATGTCCGTCGCGCGTTCCTGAATTGCTTCGCGGATGATCTGGTTGACGAACTTAACGACGCTCGCCTCGGGATTGTCGCTGGTGATGTCCTGGGAGGATTCCTGCGAATCGCTATCGTAGTGCCGGGCGGTCTGGAGGATTTCTTCGAACGTCTCGGCGCCGACACCGAAGAGGGCCTTAATCGCGCGGATGAGCTGACCACGCGGTGCGATGATCCACTCGATCTTTCGCCCGGGAAGCTGTTGGGCGACGAGGCGGCGCGCGACGAGGTTGAAAACATCGTAAGTGGCCACTCGCACTCCAGCCTCGCTTTCGCCCAATGGCAGCACGTGGTGCTTGAAGACCACACGGCTCGGCAGAATGCTGAGCATCTTGCGCTCGATGCGATCGGTCTCGACCGTCTCGAATGGAGTCTGGAAGGCGCGCGCCAGTTCGGCGGCAAATTTGATCTCGTCCACGCGCCCCGTGTTCAGCACCTCGCTGGTCCAGCTCCCGCCGGGCTGCGGTTGCAGTGCGGCGAGTTCGGTGGCGATGGTGTCGTCCAGTCCCGTTTCCCGCAGGATGTCGAACAGGAGCTTCCGTGAATTCATCGGAGAACTCTGTCGTTAGTGAGTCACTGGGGGGCGGGCGCCCGGCTTCGCCGCAGGCTTGACCGGAGCGCTCGTGTGAAACGGAACGGGCTGCCCCTCCGGGATCCTGTTCGGCGGATACAGCGAGGCTTCGAGGTTTGGCTCGAGATTCAGGAACTCCTCGGCCCGCTGGCGAATCTGTCGGGCTTCGGGCGGCGTCCAGCTCACCTCCGGACGTACGAGGATGATGAGCTCGGTGCGAATCTTTTCCTTCGTCGTGTTGCTGAAGAGGTATCCAAGCAACGGAATGTTGCTCAAGACAGGCACACCGCCTTTGCTTTTGTTTTGGCTCTGCTTGATAAGACCACCGAGGACCAGAGTGCTTTCATTTGGGACCGTCACGCTCGTCTTCACGTAGCGTGTGGAAATCGTGGGGATGTCGTTGTTATCGATCCGCGTTGAGCCGGAGACTTCGTCGATCTTCTGCAGGATATCGAGGGAGACTTCGCCGTCGGAATTGATCAGCGGCACCATCTCCAATTGCAGGGCCACGCGCTTGAACTGCACGCTCGAGTTGCTGACGATGCCGTTGGAATTGTTCGTCGAATTCAGCGCGCTCTGGATTTCGGTGGGCACGGCGATTTCCTGGCCGGAGGCGATGATGGCTTTCTTGTTGTTGCGCGCGATGACGTTTGGGCGAGAGACAACACGGAAGCGATTCGTGTTTTCCAAGGCGGTGACGACGGCTGTCATCGAATTCCCCGCGGTGAAGAATCCGGTCAGTCCACTACCGCCGACCGAGGCGACGGCTCCCGGAATGGCGCGGTTGAGCAGGTTACTTGGGTTCAAGGTGGGCTGGCTGCCATTGAAACCGATCAGATCGCTGGCTCGTCCCGTCACCGCATTGGTCCCATTACCAGTGGTCGTTCCGGGGGTGGTCCCCGTCGTGACCGGGTTGCCGGCCACATCGGTCGTCGTACCGGAGCCCGTCGTGGCGCCGTTGTTGGCGCTGTTGAGCAGGATGGGACTGAGGCCAAGGCCGGCGCTGCGCAGGATGTAATCCACGCCAAACTGGTGTTTGTCATCCAAGTTCAGCTCGCCGATCGTCGTGTGAAGCATCACCTGTGGGATGCGCTGGTCGAGTTTGTCGAGCAGGCGAAAAACCTTCGATTTTACGTCTTCGCCACCGATGACGATGATGGCGTTGGCGTTCTTGTCGGCGATGATCTTGGTGGTGCCAACGACACGCGCCTCCGGCGTGGTATCCACAGGCTGAGTGGAAAGCTCCTCGCTGACGCTGAAATTGCTCCCCGTACCGCCTCCGCCTCCACCTCCGCCGCTACCGCTGGCCCCGTTAGAGTTCGGTTGGTTGTTATTAGCCTGCTGGGAAGGCTTGGACGAAGAGGATGCTCCCGACTCTTCTTTCATGCCCGGTTCGGTGATCGCCTTGACGACCACATCGAGCACATCGGCCACCGGCACGAAGCGCAGTGGGCGGGAAACTGGCTCGCCAAATTTGGCGGTGGAATCGAACTCGCCGATCAGCTTGCGCACGAAGGGCATGTTGATCGGCCGTGTGACCACGTGGATGCGGTTGGTCCGGACATCGGCGGTCAGCTTGATTTTACCGACGATGATCGAATCCTCGGAAAGCGATCCAGGCCGGATTTCCACCGTCTTTTCCCCCGTGGCTTCGACGACGGTATTGGCAGGGATGGCCGTGCCGGCGGGGGTGGTGCGAGCGACCGGCACCGCACCGGGCGCACCGCCGTTGGCCGGCTGCTTTTCAAAGATCCCTTTCAGCTTATCCAGCACGTCGGCGGCGTCGGCGCGTTCAAGCGCAATGAATTCGCTCACCACCTCCGCCGGTGGCACATCGATCTCGTGCAGGATGTGCACGAGCCCGCGAATGGTCGCGCTGTTTTCGGTGATGAGCAGTGCCTGGGCCTTTGGCAGCGCGGTAATATTGGTATAGCCGCCTTGGGATTGGCCCACGAAACTGGTCAGCGTTTGCTGTAATTCCGTCGGGTCGGCGTAGTGCAGCTTCGCAATAAAGGTGACGACTTGCTCACCGGCGGGAATGAGCAGTTCGTCAGAGATGATCGGGATCGCCGCGCCGCGCGGGTTCTTTCCCGTGCCCACGACCTTCACTATATTACTGTTTTCAACGGGAATGAGGGTGATGCCGTTGAGGAGCAAATTGATCTCGATGATCCGGATGGCTTCGTCCTTCGCAATCTCGCCGGTCACGCTAATGTTCACCGTCCCGGCAACCTGATTATCGGTCACGATACGCTTCTTGGTCAGCAACTCGTAAAGAGAAAGCACCTCTCGGACATCGCTGTTTGGAAACTGCAAGCGCACGTTGCCATTCGAGAGACCCGGAATGGGAGCACCACCCGGATTACCAGCTGGCTGCTGCGCGAGGCTGGACGCCAGCGCGAGCAGCGCGAGAACAGGGCTAATGATGGAGGCGCGGAGTAGCACAGCTCCAGTGCTACGCCCGCTGCCGGAGCGGGGTCAAACTTAGCACCGGTTTGTAACCCGGATTTCACATGATCGTCATATCTCCCGCATGGAGTTGGTGCACATTGACCATTCGATGCCCACCCGCCGTGCCGCCTTTACCCTGCTTGAGATATGCCTGACGCTTGTCATCGGCATGGTGCTCATCATGCTCGCAGTACCGAGCGTGGCCGGGTTGCTGGCAGACCAGCAATTGCATGAAACATGGGACCGCTTTGAGCAACTGGTCAATACCGCACGCCTCGAGAGCATCCAGACGCAGCAGCCCTGCCGGCTGGTGTGGGAAAGGCATCGCATCGTCCTCGAGGCGGTGAACCCCAAGGCTGGCGAAGGCGGAGAGATAAGCAGTCTCCCGATGGCCGATGACGAAGGCTATGAACTGACACGCACAGCCGCACTCATCACTCCCGCACCGGAGGAGTGGATTTTCTGGCCCAATGGCGTCTGTGAACCAGCGGTCGTGCGTTATCATGGCCGCAGCGGACGGTGGCAGGTGCGTTTCGATGCGCTCAGCCCGCGTGGCACATTCCAACAGTCGGAGACATTGTGATGCGGCGCCCGATCTCCAAAGGCGGCTACGCTCTTCTCGAGGCGATGCTGGCGGTGGCCATCTTTGCCCTCGGGGTGCTGGGCCTTGGCCGTTGCATTTCCCAAGGCCTCGCCGTCGAGCGACTGGAGGCAGAAGATGCGCGCGTTTACCGCTTGCTGGAAAATCGAGCGGCGGAGATCGAGGCCGGAGCTGTGCCGCCGACCGAGTCGCAGGAGAAAGTCGGCGGCATCAATGGCGGCGTAACCCTCAAGCAGTCCCGCCATGACGTGCACAAGACCGACGAACGTGGGCAGGAACTGGCCAATCTTTCGTTGATCACACTGGAAGCAGCATGGGTGAGCAACGGAGAGCAACAATCCCGTTCATTGAATCTCTATGTCTCGACGCGCCAGCCATAGAGCGCACAGCGCCTTTACGCTGCTCGAGATGATGCTGGCTCTCATGATCACCTCGATGGTGGTGATTTCGCTCTACCGGTTCGTGAGCACGCATCTCACTACGATCAATCTCTCCACGCAGCTCGGCGAGGAACGTACGACCATGGATAACGTCGTGCGCTACCTGCAGACCCAGATGAATGCGCTACCGCCGGCGGATGACAGCGCCCTGATCGGGCAACCCTTCAAGTTCCGCGGGTTGTCGAGCGATGAAATTTCGTGGACCTGCCCGGCAGGCTCGGGACTTCTGACCACCGCGGCGCCGGGCGATTTCAAAGTGACGCTCGCCTTGCAACCGGTCGACGAGCGCTCCACGGAAACTGAACTCGGATTGCGCCGCCAGCCGGTGCCGACAAACAAAGCCTCGCTCAACTTGAATCGCGGCGGCGCTGGCGGGCGTTACGATTGGCTCCCCTTGGTCCGCCCGATGGCGGCGGTCGAGATTCGCTATTTCGATCAAGGCGGCAATACTTGGAAGGATGCTTGGGACGACCCGAAACGCCGGCCGTCACTGATTCGCCTCCGTCTCTGGAAGCATACCGACGACGCGCCGCTGGAAGCGATGATCCGCGTACCATCGTCTCAACTCGCCCGATGAAAACGTCTCCCGACATGCATCGCGGTTCCGCACTCCTTCTGGTGCTCTGGGCGATGCTGCTGCTCGTGGCCGCAACCTTCGGCTGGATGGCGTGGGTGCAGATGCGCGTGGTCGCCCACGGCGAGGCGAATCATAGCATGGAGGCACGCGCCATGGCGCGGTCGGGAATGACGCTCGCCTTGCACCCGCAAGTCACTCGGCTGACTCCCCTGCCTCCCGAGGAACTGGTCCCGGGGGCCGGCTACGAATTGCGCCTGCGCAGCGAGGGAGGAAAGCTCAATATCAACTGGCTGCTGCAAGGAGAAGAACCGCTGAAGATCACCATGTTCAAGCACTGGCTGGAACGGCGCGGCCTCGATTTTCAACAACGCGAAGTGCTGGTCGATTGCCTGCTTGATTACATTGATGCCGACAACATCAAACGCCTGAACGGTTCGGAAGATGATGGCAACTATCACCCGGCGAATCGCCAACTGCTCAGCGTCGAGGAACTGCGGCAGGTGCGCGGCACGGAGCCGCTGACCAGCAAGCCTGGCTGGCAGGATGAACTCACTGTTTACAGTCTGGGCCCGATCGACCTGACTTCGGCAAGCGCCGAGATCCTGGAGTTGCTGCCAGGGCTGGGCGATGCGCGCGTAAAGACATTTATAACCATGCGCCAGGGCCGTGACGGCATCGATGGTACGGAAGATGATCTCGTTTTCAAAGACCTCACCGAAATCCAGCGAGCCCTGTCGCTCAGTCCGGCGCAATTCGAACAGTTGCGCCCGCTGGTCAGCATGAACGATCCCACGCTGGAAATCCGCAGCCTCGGCCACAGCGGCGCGACCACACGCACGATCGAAGTGATCGCCCGCAAAGCCGGCGGCAAACCCCAAATCCTTTCCTGGAAAGAATGAAAGAACCCCTCAACGCCTTGTATTTCATCACGCCGCAAGCCGAGGGCTGGGCGGTGTGGCGCGATGGGCAACGCCTGCATATTGCACCCACACTTTCCGAGGCGGTGGACTTGGTGCCCATGGGCAGCCGACTGGAATTTGCCCTCCCCAGTTACCCGCTCATCCTCGAGCGGCTGCGCCTCCCAGCCACGGAGCGAGAGGAACTCGCGGGCATGGTGCAGCTCCAGTGGGAAAAGGCCCTGCCCTTTTCACCGGAGGAAATCACCGGCGGCTTCACCATAGTCGAAACGATGGACACGGAGACGGTCGTCTGGTCCGCCGCGGCTTCGCAGGATGCCCTGCAGGAATTTGGCGACGCGTGGCGCAAAGTGAATCGCTGGCCGGAGCGGGTAACGCCCTTTGTTTATCACGTGGCAGCGGTCTGCCCGGCCGGAGAGACGGTGCTGGTGATCTATGCCGAGCAGGGGCATTGGGTGCTGGCGATTGTCGAGGATCGGCGGCCGGGCTGGGTCCACGTGATGTCCGCCTCGGATGCGCGAGGTTTCGCCGCGGAACTTCCATCGCTCATGCTCACGGTGGGGCTGGATGGCGTGCCGACGAATTTCCAGCGCGTGCTGCTCTCCGCCGAGGTGGTCGGTTGCGAGGAAACTCTGCAATCCTTGCAAGCACCGGTGGAAACGCTCCCACTGGTCACGCCATCGGCACAGGGTGGCATCGATTTCCTGCCGGTTTACTGGCAGGCCTCAGCGCAACAGCATCAGCAGGGAAAGGTCTGGAAAAAGCGCGCGATACTCGCCGCCGCGGTTTATCTCTTTTTCCTCGTCGCCGGTGCGACCGATCTCCTTGTGCTGCAACATCAGGCATCAGGCTTGGAAAAGGAAATGAACGCGCAACGTCCCACGCTGGCTCTGCTGCAGAGCCGTCAGACCCGCTTCAATTCCCTCGGTGCGGCCATCGATTCGAAACGCTACACCGTTGAGTTGCTCTATCTCCTGAATCGCTGCCTGCCGAACGACACCGTGCGCTTCACCGAATTCGATCAGGTGCCGCAGCAGTGGCGCATCGTGGGCGAAGCACCCTCGGCCAGCCTGGCCATCGAATATCTTTCCCGGCTCAAGCAGGACCCCGATCTGAGCGGCAACGAAATCAGCGCCGATCCGCCCCGCTTGCTGGCCAATGATCGGGCGCAATTCCAAGTCATCGGAAAACCATGAGCCGCACTCTTTCCTCTCGCGAAAAGGTCCTCGCCATCATCGTGGCGGCGATCGTCCTCATCGGCGGCACTTACGTGCTGTTCGATACCTACACCAGCAAGCGCTCGGCTCTCACCGGAAAGATTGCCTCAAGCAAAAAACAACTCCGCTCCCTGCACGAGTTGCTCGGCCAGACTGCGCTCTGGGAACAGCGCGAGCAATGGCTGCAGGCCAAACAGCCGCACATGGAAAATGCCGATACCGCCGGCGTGAAACTGCTCGACGCCGTACGGGAACTCGCGCGCCGGCACGAGGTGCTCCTCGAACCCCCCACCATTCGCACACCCGATCATCGCCCGGATTGCATCTCCGTGGCGCTGGAGATCGAGACAAAGAGTGCGTGGTCGCCGCTGGTGGAATTCCTCGAGGAATTGCAAACCCCGGATCAATTCGTCGCCCTGGAGAGTGTCAACCTCAAGATCGATCCCTCCGATGCCACCCAAGTGCATGGCCGCTTCAAAATCGCCCGCTGGTATGCCCCGAATTAAACCACCATCGCGCGGTTTCGCGCCGTTTGTCCTCCTTACCGTGTTACTCGCCGGCCGATGGCTGGCTTTCGCGGAGGACGCGAACCCGACTGCGTTCGACAAGTCGCGCTACGAATCGCTTCGCACAAAATCACCCTTCGCGGTGGCCACTGCTGTGGTCGCCCCCACGCCGCAAGCCTCTTTTGCAGCGAATTGGTTCATCACCGGCGTAGCTCGGATCGGCGACAATAACTTCGTCACAATCAAGAGTCGCGACCTGGCGACTCAGTTTTCACTCTACGGCGACGAACCATTCAACGGCGTAACGCTGGCGAGTGTGAACTGGTCGGATACCATCGGCAAAAGCACGGTGATCCTGCGCAAAGGCACCGAGACGGCCCGCTTGGAATTCAACGAGGCGCAACTACGCGCTACCGCGTCCACTGCTGCCGCAGCCAGTACTGCACCGGCGGGCGGGAAGCCCCCAGATACGAATGGAGTCGCGCCCGCCCCTCATCCTCTGGGCGTAAATATGGCAGCAGCCAATAATACTCCTAACGCGCCAAATGGGGCAACCGCAGTTCCCCGGCGCCGCGTTCTGCCGATCCCGGTGCCGCGCTAGTGTCCTGTCAGCCGAGTGATTTGCATAATTCGGGGCGCCATTTTGGGAAGCATTGGTAATTAGAGCATCTGCCGAAAATAATTACCGGCTGCGGAGAATGAGCTTGTACTTTGAGCGGAGCTGTGGTGTGAGCAAGGGCGGTGCGTGCCGATAGCCATGAGCCGAATGCCGAGAATGCCACGGAAGCTGAATTGCTGGTGG
>JBGGMZ010000514.1:0-10763 GCA_041287745.1 Chthoniobacter sp.
GAGGGTGGATGCGCTTGGTGTGTCGAGGTGCTCATCGATGGCGCTACCGAGGGCGGGACGGTCGCTCGTGCAGGACTGGCGCCACCACACAGTAGCACGAGTGCGACGCCGGCTAGGGCGACGCGACGGCAGGAGAAGCCGATAAACATCACGACTCCGGCGGGCCGCAGCGCAGATCCCTTGGCGCGGTGGGGCAAAGCATGGACTCGGTATTCACTGCACCTTGGGTTTTCGCATCTCGGCGAGATGCGCTCGCAACCACTCACCGGCCGGCTGCGTGCGGCCGTCCGTAAATTTCACGAGGTAGGGTTTGCCGGAGAGGTAGCTGGTGCTGGCGATCCCCGTGATGAAATCCTCGGTTGTCTTCACCCGGTCGCCGGCCTTGGAAAGCTTGTCGCGCAGATGCGCCGCCCCGTCGGCCCCGGAATATTCTGTGCCATTGCGAATGAAGCGCACGTTGGAGATCTGCACATAATGGATCAACTCATCGACTTCCGCCTTCGCCTGCGGCTCCAGCCCCCAGGCAAGCACCCCGGTGAGCAGCAAGGTGACGAGAGAAGCAAGAAGATGGCGCATGATATTGACGTTTCGTTTTTGGCCGGATTTCAGAGCAACCATTCGATCGGCAGCCAGCGGATCACTTGCGCTTTGATTCGTTTCATAGTGCCGGCCTCCGGCTCGGAATTGTAGCGCACTTCCTTGTCACCCTCGTGCGTCACCCAGACGAGACGATGATGGTCGAGTTCAACGCGATACGCGTTCTGAGTGAGCTCGCGCTCGGTCTGCTCCGGCAGGCGCTTCGCCAGCTCCGGGCAGTTGTAAAGCACGCCCATCTCCGTATTCAGTTTGTTCGAACGCGGATCGAGATTGTAAGAGCCTATGAAACCAATCCGGCGGTCGAAGGAGAACGTCTTCGCATGCAAGCCGCCCGTGCTCGACCCGGCCGGCTGGCGAAAGCGACGCTTGAGCTGGTCGCCGGCGGTCGGCTTGATCTCATAGAGTTCGACGCCGGCCTCGATCAGCGGCTCGCGGTAGAGCTGATATTTGGAGTGGACCGGCACGCCATCCGTGGAGGCTAGTGAATTGGTGATCACCACGACCCGGACGCCGCGCTGGCGCACCCCCTTCAGGAGCTCGACACCCTCTTTCCCCGGAACAAAGTAAGGCGAGACGAGGAACAGCTCGCGCTTGGTTTTATCCGCCAGCTCGCGTAGCTGCGGGGCGAGATGCTTCTCCGTCTTGCTGGCGGCGGTGGCCACCTTGTCCGGATGATCGTTCACGATCGTGGCCTTTCCCCAGTAGAAGGGAACATTCCGATTCCGGATCTGCCGGGCAAACTCACTGTCGCGCAGGCTCTGCGCGTAGGCGGAAGCCCTCGCGGTTTCGTGGTATGCGCTGAGCGCTGAGCGCTGCGCGGCGACCTGCTCAGGTTTCGTGTTTTGTCGCGCCAGCGCGGCGATCGGAATCGCCGACTGGTTATTCCAGTAAAGGTCGAATTCGTCGGACACTTCCTTCACCACCGGCCCGACGACCGCTACGTCGAGATCGGCAAAATTGATCTTCGCATTCGCGTCGAAATATTCATCGCCGATATTGCGGCCGCCCACGATCGAGACCTCCCCGTCGGCCGTGAAGGACTTGTTGTGCATCCGCTTGTTGATGCGTCCGAAGTCGACGACCATGCCAAGCAGCCGGGGCGTGCGCAGGGCCACGGGATTGAACATCCGCACCTCGATGTTCGGATGACTATCGATCGCGAGTAGCACTTTGTCCGACGGCATGGTGCCGAGATCGTCGAGCAACAGACGCACGCGTACGCCGCGGTCGGCCGCGCGGAACAAATGCTCGAGCAGGACCTTGCCCGCCATGTCCTTGTTCCAGATGAAGTACTGCACATCGAGGCTGCGCTGCGCCGCATCCGCCAGGGCCAGTCGCGCCGCCAGAGCCCCTTCTCCGAGCGGGAGTTCATGGAGTCCCGACAGGCCGGGATGCGCCGCGACGCGCGACCGCACCACCCCCGCCAGCGAAGTATGCTCGTTGCCCGTCATCGCCGTGGAAGACGTGCGCTCGCCACCCTTCGGAAGACCGCACGCACCGAGCGAAAGCATCACCAGCAAGGTTCCGACACATTGAATCCAGCTTGGGCAACGTAGAAACATGGGTATTGGTTGGAAGGAGGTGGAGTGATCAGTTGCGGCGCAGCGTCGTTTCCGCCATTCAAATCCAAAACCGCCATCCGGGACTATCGGACCTTGGTCCTATCACGGTCCGTTCCGAGAACATTCCGTAGGTTGGCTGGTAAATGCCATGGCCGGCAACGGACGCAAAGGAGGCGCCACTCACCTGTCCGGGGGTTGCTTGCCCTTGGCGCCATGCGCACTCTTCACGCCGCCGCCAGTTTCCGTGACCTCCCCCTTTTCCTTCCCGGTGATCTTCCTCGCCGTCTTGCCGATCAGTCCGACGCCCGGAATACTTTTCATCTTCCAGTGCATATCACTCACGGGGCCTGTGCCTTCGAATTCCAGCAGGGAAGCGAGTACGACGGTGGCGAGTCCGGTGATGCCGCGGAGTCTCCCTTGGGCAGTGATTTGGGCGTAATCCCGCACGAGATCGATATCACCGTCGGCCTCGATGTGGGTCTGCTTGCTTTCGAGTTTCAGGTCCTCGAGATGCAGGATGCCGCCCGCTATCCGATGCTTTACCGTCATCGTGGACTCCACGTCGCTGCGAAATCGTGGCGTCAGTTTTTCGAACAAGACATGCATCCCTCCGAGAAGCGGGATGTGGGCGAACCCTGTGTCACCGATGCTCAGCGCGCCGGAACCCGTGAGCGATGCCAGCTCAAATTCGCCGCCGCCCTTCCAGTCGCACTGCACGGCGCCCGGCTCTTTCTTCACGGCGCCAAAACTGGCGACGACCGATTGCAGTTGCGCATCGCGGAGAGCGGCCTCCGTCTCGAATCGCATTTTCGTTTTTGGGGAAGGCAGGTGAATCAGCGTCCTCGATATGTCGAGATTCCCGTCCCAGAGGCGCGCCTTGAAGTCGGAAATGGTCACGTCCTGCTGTTCCCAGCGGATGGCAAACACCGGCTTCTGCACCGCGACTTTCGTTCCTTTGTTTGCGAAGACGACATCTCCGTCGAGGGCCACATCGCCATTCCAGCGCCAGTTCTCCGGGTGATCCATGGGGACCTCTCCTGCTCCGCCGATCCTCCAGGTGCCCGTCCAACTAAACGGGCCGGAGCCAGGTTGTTTTTGAGCGCCATTAAAGCTGTCGATGACCGAAGGCAGCCGCGCACCATTGAGAGTGGCTTGCGTTTCGAAGCGCAGTGGTTTTTTGGCCGTAGGCAGGTAGACGATCGTCTTCGAGGCGTCGAGACCGCCGTCCCAAAGACGAGCCTTGAAATCGGAAAGGGTCACCACCGGCCCATCGACGCGGAGAGAAAACGCCGGCTTTTGCAGCGCGATCTTCGTTCCTGCACCGGAATAAAGGAACTCGCCGTCCAGCACCACATCACCCTTCCAGAGCCAGTTTTCCGGATGGTCCGTCGGGACCTCGGCGGCACCGTTGATCCTCCAGGCTCCCTTCGCGCTAAATGGAGGGGAACCCGGTTGTTTACGAGCGCCGCCGAAACTGTCGATGAGCGATTGCAACCGGGCGTCGCGGAGGACGGCTTGTGATTCGATGCGCAGCTTTTTCTTTGCCGAGGGGAGGTAAACCACGGCTTTCGAGATATCGAGATTCCCATCCCAAAGGCGGCTCTTGAAATCGGAGAGGGTGACCACCTGTTCCTCCATGCGCAGGGTGCCCGCGGGATTTTGCAGGGCGATCTTTGTACCACCGTTGGCAACCTGAAACTCGCCATCCAGCGCTACGTCCCCATTCCAACGCCAGTTCCCAGGTTGATCCCCAAAGGTCTCGCCGGCGCCGTTAATCCGCCAGGTGCCCGTCCAATTCAGCGGAAGGAAATCGGGCTGCTTTCGCCTCCCGCCCAGGCTGTCGACGACCGCTTGCCGGCCAGCGTCACGCAGGGTGGCTTGCGCCTCGACTCGCAGGTGCGTCTTTGTCGAAGGTAAGTGAATAACGATCTTCGGCGCTTCGAGTGCTCCTCCCCAGAGTCCCGCTTTCAGCCGGGAGATGGAGACCACTTTTTCTTCCACGCGGACGGCGAATGTTGGCTTTTGCAGGGCGATTTTCGTTTCGCTGCCTTCATAGCGGAAGTCTCCATCGAGCGCCATGCCTCCTTCCCAACGGACGTCTTCGGGATGCTCCACGGGGATCTCTCCCGCACCTCGGACTCGCCAGGCTCCCGTGCTCTTTGACGCATTCCCGACGACACCCGGCACTAAAGCACGCGCGAATGCCAGCAGGTCGATCCCGGAATCCAGCTTGCTGATGCGCACGATCTTGCTGCCGGGATCGAAAGCCCCGACGATCTCTGCTTTCCGGCCCGCATGACCGATGCGCCAATAGTCGACCTCGACCGGCGATTTCTTTCCAGCGAGCAAGGTCCTGGCAGTCGCCTGCATGAAGTCCCACTTCTCTCCCCGCCATTGAAAGCTCTTGCCATCGAATGCCACGGCGAGCACCAGGCCAGGGCCTTCCGGAAGTGAATGCAATTCCACTTTTAAGACCGGCTCCTCCTTCCCCGGCTGAAACTGCAGCCACTCCTTCGCCGGTCTTAACCAGTCGAGGGATATATTCCGAAACAAGCCCTTGCTTCGATTCCGCCGCTTTGTTTCTTCATCCAGCTCGGCTTCTCCCGGAGGAGGCTTGTGCAGGAACTCGCCGATGACTTCGACGCGCATTCCCGGCCGGCGGGCGTGACACTCTCGTAGCTCGGTCTTCCCCGGCTGGATCAGCAATAGCATGTCCAGGTGGTCCAGCTTTGTTTCGTTCGCTCCAGTCCCGAGCACGACCTGCGTGTTTGTCGTCTTGAAGTTCAGTTTACCCCAGCGATGCCAGCCTTCGTCGCCTTTGATCGCTGTGACGACGCCGAATAGTGCCAGTCGATCGTGCTTGGCCGCATCGCGATACAAAGACAGGCCATGCAGCCGAATGCCCACTCCCGGTAACCAATCGGCAGATTCCCAGCTGGCAAATACGCCGGCCCCGATGAGCCAGCTATCGAGACTGCGCCCCAGTCGCTCTCCGATCTGTCGCCGCGCGAGGAAAAGCCCCGCGGCAATCACCAGCAAGGCGACCGCCAAATAGCGGAGAAAAATTCGTAGACGACCGCGCCGCGCCGGCGCTGGAGCTGGCGAATCAAGCGGAGGGTCGCTCATACCTATTCATTGTGGTTGGCGACGGCGGCTATTTGTTGACGGAACCGGCCCATCCCAAAGAGAAGTTGATCCCGTGTAGGCATATGTTGGATTGCGTGGTCACGCATGTTGCGCTCAGAAGCCGCCGCCCCATCGGTATTGCCACGCGATGCCGACGGCTTGGAAGTCATGCTCGCGATGCGCATCGTAACCGGTGAGGCCGTAGAACTTCACGGAATGATATCGATTCACCGGGAGCGCCAGCGTCGCACCGAAGCGCGTGCCTTCCTGCTGGTCGTCATTTCTCACATCATCGACCGTCGTGCGTGCGCCGACGAAGTAGCCCGCGTTCAACGCCAGCCATCCGCCGGGCGCGAAGGTGTAGCTGATGCCGGCCTGCATCGCGACGAGGGGCGCTACAGCGCGCATTTTGCCGCCGAAAAAATCCTCGTTGTTCGTATAGAAGGTGACGCTGGGAGTGTACTCGACTGTCCAAGGTCCGAACGCCTTGGAAAAGCCGATCTCCGGCTTAAAGGACCACCGGTGGGTGCCGATATTCACGAGTCTGTCGCTGTCGTACTGGCCGAGCGGCGCGGTGACGCGCAGACTGGCGCCAAGGATGAAATTTTGCCGGTAGTTCTTAAACTCCGGCGCCGTCATCGCCGGGGCGCCGATGAAGTTCATTGAGAAACGGAAGGCCGGATCAGCAAAGCCGTTGACGAAACGCGCCTGAGGCTGGCCGAAGACCAGACCTTTCGCAGCGAGAGATGTGTAGGGCACGATCATGTCGAACTTCGCCGAATTACCCAACACGTTCAGAGTGGTGGCGTAGGCAAAAATGCCGACGTGCGCTTCGTTGCTGACGTTCTCGAGTGGAAGGGATGGATCGGTAAGCACGCTGCCCTTCGCATAGCCGTAGCCGACGATCACGAAATTGAGACCTGTTGGTGAGTTGCTGTAGGCACGCGGTTCGAGATCCTGCGCCCGGAGAGCAGAACAGGCCAAGGCACCTGCAAAAACCACCGTGGTAGTGAAAAATGGGTTCACGTTCCTCTTGCTTGGGGCTTCGGCGCTGGCGAGTCTGGCACTTTCGACTCCTCCGATCGCTGTTGTTGTGCGGGCAATCCCGGAGTGGAAACGGGCTCGATGGGAACTTGCTTCCCAGGTGAAATGATCACGCTCGACGAGACTGCAGCAGGCGAGGGGTCAGTACGCGGAGACGGCAGTCGAGGAGTGGCTTTTTCTGCGCTCTTTTGGTCTACCGGCGCAAATGGTTGCAACCAATGCAACAAGAGGATGGCTGCCACAATGATCGCTACATATCCGAAGCCGAGGAGGATCCAGAACATGGGATTGGCCGACCGACCCCTCATGAGGGATACCGCGAAGCGCTTCCCTTTGACGCTGCTCTTTCCGCTACTCGAGCATTGCTTCCGCCCCTCCGCATCTAGTCCGCGGATGCTTTTATCCTCGTCTGAATCCCTCGGGCCTGAGCCTTCATCGCTTGGTGAAGTTCGCATGTGTCAGACAGCGTTTCCGACCTTCCAACATGTTATATCCATTCAGCGCGAGCATCCACAAGCCGGCGCGTTAGGGGTGAAGAAACCATTTCAGAGGTGAGGCGGATCCGTCTCTTTTATGGCAAATGTGAATTACTTTCGTTTCTGCGCGGCCCGGTAGCGAACGAGGAACTCACGATATCCTTGTTCGAGGGATGAGAGGCTTTTCGCTTTGGCGATATACGCCTCCGTGTCCGGCTCGGTAACATCGATTTGGCGAACGATAGGCCTGCCGGATAAGCCGGCCAGCAACCGGAGAGCTTCCGCGGCCGTTTCGAAAACGATGTCTCCGCATTCGGTATCCGGCCGGGTGCTGCGGGCAATTTCGTTAATCCATTTTCCATCGCGCTGCAGATAAAACAACAGTGATCGGCACCGCGGATCATCGGGAGCACAGCCTTCTTGCGCGACGATCAGCGGACTACCTCGCTCGCTCGGATCAAGCTTGATCAACTGGCAGTCTTTATAGTCGTTTGTAAGATTGCGCATACTCAAAGGCTGACCCCTTCTGATCGTGGCGGCCATCGGACCTTGGTCCTATTTCCCCAGAGCCCACTGAGTAGGGACAAGGTCTCAGTCGAGAAAGCGCACGCTTCCCGTTTGAAGATCGTAAACGGCGCCGACGAGTTTTAGTAGGCCCTCTGCATTGCGTTCGCGAGCCTCGGGCGTTTCGAGTATCTGGTGCATCGTCCAGCGGACATTTGCTTCGACCGCCTGCGAAAGCATCGGCTCCGGAGCGAGTTGGGCGTCGAGATCAGCAAGCCCCGGGAGAATGCTGTCAACGAGAAGCTGGATCCGCGAGGCCTCCCGAGCGCCTTGCAGCCGCGCAGCGAGTGCGGCCTGGACGGCGCCGCAATGACTGTGGCCTAAAACGACAAAGAGCGGCGTTTTCAAGTGCACGCCGGCGTACTGGAGACTTCCCGCGACCTCCGGTGAGAAGACATTCCCCGCAACGCGAATGATGAAGAGTTCGCCCAAGCCAGCATCGAAGATCAACTCCGGTGGGACACGCGAATCGCTGCAAGTCAGGATCGTGGCGTAGGGCTGCTGGCCTTTGGCGAGATCGGTGAGAATCTCCTTCTGCACGGTCGGAAATCGCGCGACACCGTTGAGAAAGCGTTCGTTTCCCTCTTGCAAGCGGCGAAGTGCTTTGTCGGCGGTGACGGTAGGTTCATCGTGTGCGCTCATATGGACTTCACCTCCAGCAGGATTGTTTTTCCAAAAATCGCGCGCATGGAGAATACGCTACTTCGCGGAGGCGTGAGTGCCCTTGAAATCGCCGCCGAGTGCGAGGTGCAGGTTCACGCGCTCCCGCAAGCGAGAGGCGCGGACTTTGGTCAGCTCGACTTTTGCGGCGAGATTTTCACCGGTCAGCCGGAGGATCGTGAACATGTCCGTCTGCCCTTGGTCGAACTGATCGTGACCGAGTTTCAAGGCATCGCCACTCGCAGACACCATTTCGTTGAGCGCTCCTTCGCGCTTGCGTAGGTAGTAGTCTCCGGAGAGCGCATCTTCCACGTCGCCGAACGCGCGTAACGCGACGCCGACATAGCTCGCAGCAGCAGCCTTCTGCTCCGCCGTGCGAATGTCCTGTTGCGCCTTGAGTTCGCCGCCGAAGAAGATCGGCTGCACGACGCCGGCGGCGAGGCTCCACATGACGGCATCGAGAGTGCCTACGCCGTCCAGCTGCGCGGTGCCCAATCCACTTGACGCACTGATCGAAAAACGCGGCAGGCGTGCGGTACGCGCTTCATTCGTGCGATGGAATGACGCCGCAAACCTGCGCTCGGCGGCCACGATGTCGGGCCGGCGCTCGAGGAGTTGCGCGGGTAATCCGGCAGGCACGGCTCCCGGTTGGCCGGGGAACGAGCGGCGGGCCGAGAGTTTCCCGGAGGGATAGTGGCTGGTGACGATCTCGATCGCGCGAATGGTCTGCGCACGCGCAGCCTGTGCCGCAAAATAGGTGTCCTTGATTCCAGCGGTGCGAGAGCGAATCTGCGCGACATCGAAGTCACTGGCATGCCCCTGTTTCTTCTTCTCGTCGACGAGCTTGGAATAGTCCTGGTAGAGATGGAGCGTATCCTCCGCATTGGCCTCCTGCTGCGCGGCTTCGATGGTCGTGAAATAAGCGCGCGCCACAGCGGCAGCGAGCGATTCGCGGGCATATTCATAGTCCGCCTCGAGAGCCGCACTCTCCGCCTGGGTCGCCGCTTTCCTCGAGCGCACACGGCCCCATAGATCGAGCTCCCACGAAGCGCCGATGCCGATGCCATAAACCCAGCGCTGCGAGGAGGAGTCCGAGCTGCGGGTGTCTGCCGATCCCCCGCTCGAGTCGACCCCGAGTCCGCCCAGATCCGGCGGCTCGACTCCCACACCAAGGTCGCCGCGGATTTCGCGCCCCTGTCGCTCACCGAGCCCCTTGGCCGCGATCCAGGGATACAGCGAAGAGGCAGCGACACGAACGGCGGCACGTGAGGCCTCGACCCGCGCCGCGGCCGCTCTCAGATCGGGATTGCGTGCAATGGCATCTTCGACAAGGGCCGTGAGCTCCGAATCGCCGAAGGTACGAATCCAATTCGGCGCGACGGCTCCGCTGCGATGCGGGCCGCTCCAGCTGCCGGGAATCTGCTCGCGTGCCGAGTCCGGCATGATATTCGCGCCGGAGGGCGGTGTCTTGATAGCGCAGCTGGCAAGCGTGAGGCACGCAATGGAGCCAAAGAGAGGACGGATATTCATGTACGGCAGGGCTTAGTGGAGCTTCCAGACAAACCAATCGAGCTTGGTCGAGACACGGACGAAGACCTTGCGAATGATGTGAATGATCTTCCCATGCTCAGTGTAGATCGCACCCGCGCCGTGCGCGCCGGCAGCGAGAAAGAGATCCTTGTCCTTTGGCTCGACCAGAAGGCGGACCGCGATGCGCTGATCGAGCCCAGCCCCCAGCGTGCTGGTCTGCAGATTACCGCTGATCGGCATTTGGCCCTGTGCGGTGGACCACAGGATGGAGTCCACCTTGCACTTGATGATCCGCCCCGGATAGGTCTCGAGGAAGATTTCCGCCTCGTTACCGGCTTCGACGTAGCGCAGCTCGTTCTGCTTGAAATAAACGAGAACCCACGGGTCATCCTCTTGAATGAAGCTCATTACGGGCATGGTGGCGAACTGGGTCGCCCGCACGCCGGGCTGGAGAGCGAGGTTCGTCACACGACCATTGGCCGGCGCGAGATGGACGCAGCCTTCGAGGTCGTATTTCGCGCTCGCGAGATCGGCTTCCGATTTGGCGATCTGCGCCTTGGCCTGCGCTACTTCGTCGATATCGCCGCTCTCCGTGCGGGCGCCGAGCTTTTGTTTCACCTGCGATTCAGTCGCGTCCGCCGCGAGAAACTCGCTCTCGAGATTGCCGAGATCGGACTGCGCTTGCTCGAGGTCGGCGCGTTTGCCGGCGCCGCTGGCCGCGAGGGAGGTGAATTGCTCCACGCGTTTCTTTGCCAAGTCGACGCGCGGGTTCAGCGCGGCCTTTTTCGCCGTGGCATTCTTGAGCTGATCCTCGAGCCCCTTCTCTGTCGCCATAGCGGTGACGAGCTTCACCTTGTTCGTTTCGAGTGTCGCCTCGGCGGCTTTCACGGTTGCTGCGAACGGTACCGGGTCGAGCTTGAAGAGCACGTCGCCTTTTTTGATTGGGCGATTCGGCTCGATTGGCACCTCGATGACCTGACCGGTGACACGGGGAACGATCGGCACGACGTAATTCATCGCGCGCACATCGTGCGACGAGGGTGCGACGATATTCATGAACAGGACGAGGACCGTCAGCGCGAAGATCGGAATGGTGACGACGATGACCTGGCTGGTGATGTTCCAGGGCAGCCACTTCTTTTTGAAGAAGATGAGCCAGACGAACAGCGAGTAGATGATGAGGAGGATGAGTTCCATTACGCCT
>JBGGMZ010000515.1:0-18296 GCA_041287745.1 Chthoniobacter sp.
CTCGACGCCTCCCGCGCGCTCGGCCATTTCCTCGCCACGCAGGAAGGCTCGGTGGAAGATCGCGTGCGCATCCTGTTCCGCCGCTGCCTCACGCGACCACCGACTGAGGAGGAAGTCGCCATGCTGGCGAAATTTTACGCGACACAAAAAGAGCGTTTCGCCAATGGCGAGCTCGACGCCAAGGCACTCGCAGGCGACGCCGCGGGCGATGTGAACGAATGCGCCGCGTGGACCGCGCTCGCCCGCGCGCTCTGGAATTTCGACGAAGCAATTACCCGAAGCTGAACCATGAATCCGATCCAGCGATACTGTCAGGACGTCACCCGCCGCCACTTCCTGCACTCGTGCGGTGTCGGCCTGGGGAAGATGGCCTTCGCCGGCCTGCTCACCGAGGCGATGGCGTCCGGCGCGCGCGCCACGGAAACCGCGAATCTGCTCGCACCGAGGGCGCCGCATTTTGCGCCGAAGGCGAAGCGTGTGATCCATCTTTTCATGGCCGGTGCGCCGAGCCAGCTCGACCTCTTCGATTACAAGCCGGAGCTGGCCAAGCTCGAGGGCAAGCCGTTGCCACCGTCGGTCATCGGGGGGCAGCGCTACGCCTTCATTCGGCCGGATGCCGCGGTGCTCGGGCCGCAGTTCAAGTTCGCACGCCACGGGCAGAGCGGGACGGAGCTCTCGGAGGTATTGCCGCATCTCGCGGAAATCGTGGACGACATCTGCCTCATCAAGTCGGTGCACACCGATCAATTCAACCACGCGCCCGCGCAGCTCTTTTTCCAGACCGGCTTTCAGCAGCCCGGCCGGCCGTGTCTTGGCTCGTGGGCGCTCTACGGCCTCGGCGCGGAGACGCAGGAGTTGCCGGCCTTTGCCGTGATGAGCACAGGCTCGGGCCTGAGCGGCGGCGCAGCGCTCTACTCCAGCGGCTTCATGCCCACGCTCTACTCCGGCGTGCGGCTGCGCACGCAAGGCGACCCAATTCTCGATATCTCCAGCCCCGGCGGGGTGGATGCGAAGCTGCAGCGCGACACGCTCGATCTCGTTGGAACCTTCAATCGCCAGCGCCTGGCGGCCGATGGCGACCCCGAGATCGCTACGCGCCTCGCCAATTACGAACTGGCCTTCAAGCTCCAGACCTCCGCGCCGGAACTCATGGATCTGAAAAGCGAAAGCGCCGAGACGCTCGCGCTCTACGGCTGCGATCCGGCGAAACCTTCCTTCGCGCGCGCCTGCTTGCTCGCTCGGCGCATGATCGAGCGTGGCGTGCGCTTCGTGAATATCTTCCACGAGGGCTGGGACGCGCACAGCGATGTGTCGGGCAACTCAAAGCGCAACTGCGCCACGACCGACCAGGCCACCGCGGCACTGGTGAAGGATCTCAAGCAACGCGGCCTGCTCGATGACACGCTGGTCATCTGGGGCGGCGAATTTGGCCGGACGCCGATGGTGGAGAC
Organism: Chthoniobacter sp.; assembly: GCA_041287745.1. Classification (GTDB taxonomy): domain Bacteria; phylum Verrucomicrobiota; class Verrucomicrobiia; order Chthoniobacterales; family Chthoniobacteraceae; genus Chthoniobacter. The sequence goes on from JBGGMZ010000515.1 coordinate 1,452, forward strand.
GAATCCCGCCCTCGGCCGCGCACTGGGCCGCGATCATCATCCGCAAGCCTTTACCATGTGGATGGCCGGCGGCGGTGTGAAACCGGGCATCACCTACGGAGCGACCGACGAGATGGGCTTCCACATCACGGAAAATGCCGTGGATGTGCACGACATCCAGGCCACGATCCTGCACTTGCTCGGCTTCGACCACGAGCGGCTCACGTATCGCTCCCAAGGTCGCGACTTCCGACTGACCGATGTTCATGGGAAGGTCGTGCAGGCGTTGCTGGCCTGATAGCCAGAAAGCATCCAACATCGAACACCCAACACTCAACATCCAATAGCGCCGGCGTGCGACGTAGGATTGTCTCTAATTGGATGTTCGATGTTGAGTGTTCTGCCTTCCTCCCCACGCCTTTAGTTGCGCTCACGCCACCCCTCGCTAACATCTCCTACTGTGAAATCGCTCCTGTCCCTCCTTTTTCTCGTGGCTTGCACGGCCAGCGTGCTCGCCGCCGACGCCAAGCCTATGAAAGAATCCGCTCCTTCCGACAAATCCGCCGCCACCGAACGCCTCACTTTCGGCGGAGGTTGTTTCTGGTGCATCGAGGCGGTCTTCCAGCGCTTGAAAGGTGTGAAGTCCGTGGCCTCTGGCTACGCGGGCGGCGATGTGGCCAACCCTACCTACAAGCAGGTCTGCACCGGCGACACCGGCCATGCCGAGGTCGTGCAATTGGAATTCGATCCGAAGGAAGTTTCGTTCGAGACGCTCATGCACGTGTTTTGGGCGGCGCATGATCCGACCACGCTGAACCGCCAGGGGCATGACTCGGGAACGCAATACCGCTCGATCATTCTCTACGAAAACGACGCGCAGAAGGCCGCGGCGGAGAAGTCGAAAGCGGAGGCACAGAAGGATTTCAAGGACCCGATCGTGACGCAGATCGTGCCGCTCAAGACCTTCTACAAGGCGGAGGATTACCACCAGAATTACTTCAATACCACGGGCGACAAGAATGGCTACTGCACGGTGGTCATCCGGCCGAAGCTGCAGAAGCTGCTCTCCAAGGGGCTGATCCGCGACGAGCCCTACATCAAGTAAGGCGAAAGGTCCGCTCGACGAGGTCGGCCGCCCGGCGCAGACCGTCAGCGGTCAGGATTTCGTCACGGCAACGTTGCGCCGTCTCGCGATAGCGCGGCTCACGCTGCACCCGCTCAACGGCGGCGCGCAGGCGCGGTGCTGTGAGCTTGGGGGGTTGCACCACTTCCGCGGCGCCGAGCCACTCGAGCCGGGCGGCGACGCCGGGCTGGTCGTTGGTAATGGGAATGGCGACCATCGGCACGCCGTAACTCAGTGCCTCCAGCGCGGTATTGAGACCCGCATGAGTGATGGCCAGCGTGGCCCGTTGCAGCAGGGCAAGCTGCGGCGCGATGGCGACGACGATGGGATCACCGGCAAAAGTTTTGGCCATGGCCGCTGCATCCTGGTCCCGGCTGCCGAGGGAAATGACAAGCTGCGCATCGAGCCCCGCACACGCCGCCGCGATGGTTTCGAAGATGAATTGCTGGCGATTCTGGAGCGTCCCCATCGAAGCATAGATGAGCGGGCGGCCATCGAGCTTTTCCCACGGGAAGGGAATCTCCTCATGGCTCCCCGCGTGATGCCACGGTCCCGTATAGTGCAGCGCCTTCAGCGATACGCGCCGGGGAAACTCGAAAAAAGCCGGCTGCTGGGCGAGCTGCGCGACACACGAGCCGACGCTGAAGGCGCTCCGCATCGGTGCCAACTTGTGCTGGCGGCGGTGGTCGTTGATCTCGCGAATGACCGGACGCGCGAGCCAGCGGAGGATGGCGTCGCCGAAGGCATTGCGTGCGCGGCCGATCGGGCCGGCGGTATAGGACCACGGCAGCACACACGGCGGCAGATGCGGGTCGGGATTCAGCGCCAGCGCGTTGCTGACCATAATCCACGGCAGACCGACGCGATCGGCGACGGTGCCGCCGCCCGGCGAGACCTGGTCCACGAGCAGCGCATCGATCTTCTCCCGAGCGACGACCTCGGGCGCATCGCGCAGCACCGCAGAGACGCTGCGCCGCAACAGCTCCGCCGTGAATTGGACGGCTCGCAGGCCATTGAGCTTGCCAAGTTCCCGCGACGTCTCCTGCATCGAGCCTTCCGGGAAGTCCTGCTCGCTGATCGGGGCAAAGCCGAGCCCGGCGCTCTCCGTCTTCCGGCGTGCATCGAGGCGGCCGATCAGCGTGACGCGATGGCCGCGGCGTTGCAGTTCGCGCCCCAGCGTCGTCATGGGATTGAGATGCCCGCTCAGTTCAGGGCAGATAAGTCCGAGGTGAGACATAACGGGCGTGGCTAGGATGAGTGCTTGTCGTCCATTGCTGCGGGGGCCAGATTGAAGCGGATGCCCACTACTTTGACCAACGCCGAAAAACGTGACCTGAAAGCCCGCGCCCAGCGCCTAGAGCCTGTGGTGAAGCTCGGTCATGGCGGAATGAGCGACGCCTTTATCCGCAGCATGGATGAGGCGTTGACCGTGCACGGCTTGGTGAAGATGAAATTCGCCGATCACAAGGAAGAGAAGAAGGAGCTCGTGCCGCAGATCGCCGAGCGCACCAGCAGCGCCATTGTGATGCAGGTGGGCAATGTGGCGGTCTTTTTTCGGCCCAAGCCGGAAGCCTAAGTCCGTTTACGCGTAAGCGGACTTGGTAATCGGGAGGGAAACGTTAGCCTGTACCCATGTCTCCCCTCCGGCTGTTCCTCCCCTTGTTTCTCTCGGCGGCGACGGGGTTCGCTGCCAATTGGCCCGCGTGGCGCGGCCCGCAAGCCGACGGCGTCACCCCGGAAACCAATCTCCCGGTCAAATGGAGCGCGACCGAGAACGTGAAGTGGAAGATTGATCTCCCCGAGCGCGGCAACTCGACGCCGATCGTGTGGGGCGACCGTATTTTTCTCACCCAAGCCGTAGGCCAGCGCCGCACGGTGATGTGCCTCGATCGCAAGGACGGTCACCTGCTCTGGCAGGAGGGGCCCACGTGGGGGGATCAGTTCGAGCGCACACACCCGACCAATCCCGCGTGCTCCGGTTCGCCGGTCACGGATGGCGAGCGTGTGGTCGCATGGTTCGGCTCTGCGGGCTTGTATGCCTGGGATCTGGCGGGCAAAGAGCTCTGGCACGTAGATCTCGGAAGACAGGATCACCTGTGGGGCTACGGCAGCTCACCGATGATCAGTGGCGATGTCTGCTATCTCAATTTCGGCCCCGGTGTGCGCAGTTTCGTCGTCGCGGTGGACAAGCGCACTGGAAAAGAGCTTTGGCGCTTTGACGTTCCGCCGCAGGCGATCAAAGAAGGTCCGGGCGGCGGAAACCCCGATTTCACCGGCTCGTGGACGACACCGGCGATGATGAAGATCGGCGGACGCGATCAGTTGGTGGTCGCGTTGCCCGGCGCCGTTTACGGACTCGACCCTGCCAATGGCCAGGAACTGTGGCATTGCAACGGGCTCAACGCGCTCGCCTACGCGCAGCCCCTCCAGGTCGATGGCATGGTGCTCGGCTTCGGCGGTTACAGCGGCTTCTCCATCGCCGCCAAGGTAGGCGGGAGCGGCGATCTCACCGCGAACGACCGGGTTTGGCAGGAAAAACGCAGCCCCCAACGCATCGGTTCCGGTGTGGTGGTCCATGACCACGTCTACATGGGTAGCGACGCCGGCATCGTGCAGTGCATCGATACCAAAACCGGGCAGCCCCTGTGGGAAGAGCGTCCGCAGGTACCGGGGGGCCGCGCCTCCTCGTGGTCCTCGATTGTGCGGTCCGGCGATCGCTTTTACCTGACTACGAAGACGTCGGATACACTGGTTTTCCGTGTGGAGCCGAAGTTTGAATTGCTCTCTGTAAATTCGCTCAACGATGGGATGACCAACGCCTCCCTCGCGGCTTCGAATGGCGACCTTTTCATCCGCACGCACGCCCACCTCTGGTGCATCGGCGCGGCGAAATAATCCCGCCGATTCCATTCGCGTCCCGCTGCTACGCGAGCTAAAAGCCCAAATGCAGAAAAAACCATTTACCGAGCTCGGCTTGTCGCCGGAAGTGCTCAAAGCCGTCGCGAAGATGGGCTTCGAGGAAGCGTCGCCTATTCAATCGGAGACGATTCCAAAGCTCCTTGCGGGTTCGGATGTGGTCGGCCTCTCCCAGACCGGTTCCGGCAAAACGGCCGCTTTCGCCATCCCGGCGATTGAGCGCGTGGACGGCAATCTGCGGGCGCCGCAGGTGCTCATCCTGTGCCCGACTCGCGAACTCGCCATGCAGGTCGCCGAAGAAGTCGCCAAGCTCGCTTTCTTCAAGCGTGGGGTGCGTGAACTGCCCATCTACGGCGGCCAGAGCTATGATCGCCAGTTGCGTGGCCTCCGCGAAGGCGCACAGATCATCATCGGCACCCCCGGGCGCGTGATGGATCACCTCGAGCGCAAGACGCTGCGGCTCGACCAGTTGAAAATGATCATTCTCGACGAAGCCGACCGCATGCTCGACATGGGTTTCCGCGACGATATTGAAACGATCCTGAGCCAGGCGCCGGCCGAGCGGCAGACGGTCTTTTTCTCGGCCACGATGCCGCCGGCCATCAATCAGCTGGTCAAGAAATACACGAAAACGCCGGTCAACGTGCGCATCGAGGCGCAGGAGATGACGGTTCCGGCGATCGACCAGATCTATTACGAGGTGGACCGCCGCTCGAAGCTGGAAGTGCTTTGCCGCCTCATCGATCTGCAGGACATCAAGTACGGCATCATCTTCTGCGCGACAAAGATGATGGTGGACGAACTGGCCGATCACCTGAAAGCCCGCGGCTACAGCTCGGACAAGCTACACGGCGATATCTCCCAGGCCATGCGCGAGCGCGTGGTGGCGAAGTTCCGCAAGCGCGGCTTTGAATTTCTCGTCGCCACGGATGTCGCCGCGCGCGGCCTCGACGTGGATGATATCGAGGTCGTCTTTAACTACGACTTGCCGCAGGACGCTGAGGATTACGTGCACCGCATCGGCCGCACGGGCCGCGCGGGCCGCAGCGGCCGCGCCATCACTTTCGTCGCCGGACGCGAGATCTGGAAGATGCAGCAGATCATCCGCTTCACCAAGGGCAAGGTGCGCCGCGAGCGCGTGCCGACCGCGGAGGAAGTGGAGCAGAAGCGGACCAGCGAATTCCTCGACAATCTTCGCGAGACCCTGGAGAAGGGCGAATACAAGCGGCAGGACGTCGTCATCGATGAATTGCTGAACCAAGGGCACTCCGCCACGGATATCGCCAGCGCGCTCATTCACCTGCTCGGCGGCGACAAGCCGGCGACGCAACCGATCATCGAGGAGCAGCAGCCGTCGCAGGCGCGCCGTGAATATCCGCGCCATGAGGCGCGGGAATATCCGAAATACGAGCCACGGGCGGGCGGTGCACGCAAGGAATCACACGCGCCTGCGGAGCGCCGGGAAAAGCCGTCGCGCTCGCCGCGCCGCGAACCCTCCGCCGTTTCGCATGAGGTGGGGATGATCCGCCTCGCCTTCAATCTCGGCAATGCCCATGAGGTGACGCCGGGCGATTTCGTCGGCGTGATTGCGGGCGTGACGCGCCTCTCGAAAGAGGCGATCGGCCGGATCGACATCCTCGAGAAACAAACCCTCGTGGACGTCTCGGATGAATGCGCGGATGTCGTGCTGAAGAAGCTCAACGGGATCAAGTTCAAGGGACATCGGCTGACGGTGACCATTGCGCGGTAGGCGCTTAGTCATCGATCGCTACTGGCCCCCACCCCGGGCCGAAGAAGATGAGCCGGTGACGTAAGCCCTGAGGCTTATACACAAGTAGCGGTCGCTGATGTCCAGGCCAACGGCCTGAAACAAGCCAGCCCAGGGGAAGCGAGTGAAACGAGCGCAGCCCTGGGTTCACGTCTCTCACGGATCAGCCCCAAAGTGGGCGTCACAACACGCCTTGTATGTTCGTCTGCGTTTGTGACGCCCCTTCAGGGCTGGGCGCTTTTTGATTTTATACCCAAGGCGGCGCTCGCAGACTCGCTCTGGCCTGGGCTGGCTTGTCGCCGGGCCTTTGGCCCTCTTGTCGGCCCTCTCCGGCCCTCTTCCTGCGTCTGAAAAGATGTGTATAAGCCTCAGGACGTAAGCCACCGGCTTGTCCTTGGGCTTTGCACTGCGCTCGGGCGCCTTGGGCGACTTACCTGTGCCCAGGCTACCCTGCAGCTACTCCCCCTTCAGCGGAATCTCCAGCTGCTGGAGCACCTCGAAGACATGACGCAGCAGCGCTTTGTAGTGCTGCTGGATCACGAGATCGTTGGACTCTTTTTCCAGCGCGAGGAAGTCAGCGAAGTCTTCCTGCAGCTTCAGCGCGAGCAGGGTGCGCATTTGCGCGACTCCGTCGTCGACCGACAAGCCGGTGAGCGCACCGGTGCTCACGGCGATATCCTCGGAATGCTGGGTCAGCTCGGTGATGCGCTCCTGCAGCTCCGTGTTGCGGGCTTCGAGCTGTTGATTGAGCCGGGCCAGCTCGTCGAGCGTGGGCTCGCCGGGAATGATCGGACTGGATTTCTCCGGGCGCCGATCGTCGCCGCGGGAGCGCGCCTTGGCCTGCGCGGCATTCAGGTCGGCACGCAGCGACTGCACATAGCCGTCGATGTGACGGAGCGCTTCGTTGAGATTGAAATTCTTCGGCACATTGCCACCGGCATTGCGCGGCGTGTAGACGGGGCGCTCCGCCGCCGGCTTCTGCGGACGCGGCTCGTAAACCGGGCGCTGCTTGCGTCCTCCGCCCTTGGGCGCGTTCTCACGTTCCTCGTCATCCTCATCCTCATCATCTTCCTCGTCGTCTTCGTCATCATCCTCATCCTCGTCGTCTTCATCGTCGTCCTCAATGGTCGACGACGCTTCGGAGCTCTCTGCGGCGGGGCCTTCGGCACCTTCGCGCGCTTCGCCGGCGGCCGCTTCCTCGCGGCCGGTCGGCGCTTGCTCCGTCAATGGCTTCAAAACGGCCAGGACTTCCTCCGGCAGATCGCTCACTTCCTTGCGCAGCGCACCCTGCCACTTCGCACTCCAGCGCGTGACGCCTTTCTTCACGGCCTCGAGCGCCACGGGATCCAGCTTGCCCAGTCGTTCCTGCTCGCGCGCCCATTTCAAGACGCCGAGCTGTGTCACCGGCGGATGCGGCAGCGCGAAGACTGCGAGCACCGCGCAATGCGCCAGCGCATCGCCATCCGCGGGCTTCACGTCGGCCAGCGAGATTTGGGCGAGCCACGGCTTGCCGCGGCCGATGAAGACATTGGCAAAAATCTGGGCCTGCTTCGAGGTGAGCGTCCCGGTATCCTTATCGCGCAACTCGCGCGCCACCCCTGTCGCCACCTTCAGCGCGACCGGCACATCGATCTTGAAGAGAGCCCGGGCGAGGCTCAGGCGAATGCGGCGCGAGGCATCGGTCTCCTCCTTGGCCAGGCCGGCCAGCAATTGCGTGCGGAAGCCGGCGGTTAGATCGGGCCACACAGCCTCGACCGCGCGCACGCCCACGATCCACGGCACCCTGGGCAGCGCCTCGATGGCGCGGGACACCCCGGCCCGGCCGCCTTGCAGCGCTTCCTTCAGCAGCGTGGCCATCCGCTCTTCGTCCGATGGCGAGAGTCGCGCCCTCTGGGAGGCTTCGGCCAGTCGCGTCAGTTCATCCATCTCCGCCGGCGGTCCGGCGGGAGCGTCGTCAGCCGGAGCTTCGGCCGCGGCCTCGGCCGGCTCCGCCGTTTCGGCAGACGCAGCAGCCTCGGGCGGAGGAGCGCTTTCGGCAGGAATGGACAAGGTCTCGGAAATCTCCGCCGCAGGCGCTTCGACGGGCGCCGCTACAGCAGGAGATTCAGGTGTGGAGGCGGGCTTGGGTTCGTCCGCGGGTAAATTCGTTTCCATGTGGGAAAATCAGTCGCTAAACAAAGGCGCATCTGCCGGGAACGCGAGGAAAAAAGAGGGTCACTGTGCCGGAAGGGGGAAATGTACAAATGACCACAAGTTTTCCTTTTCACCACCGCAGGGCAGATATAATTTCGCCCGCCTATGGCCACGAAAAGCGACACCCAGGAAGACAGCAAAGAGAGTAAAGTCACCGCCGCGCGGAATAAGAACCTCGATCTCGCCATCCAGCAGATCGCCAAGGATTTCGGTGACGGAGCGATCATGCGCCTCGGCGAGGGCAAGCAGATGGACGTGGAAGTCATCCCCACCGGTAACATCCTCATCGACCGTGCGCTCGGCGTCGGCGGATTCCCTCGCGGCCGTATCGTGGAAGTCTTTGGCCCGGAAAGCTCCGGCAAGACCACCCTCACCCTCACCCTCGTCGCCCAGGCCCAGAAGCGCGGTGGCCTCGCTGCCTTCATCGATGTCGAGCACGCCCTCGACCCCCAGTACGCCAAGAAGCTCGGCGTCAATCTTGACGACCTCCTCGTCTCCCAGCCCAGCTCCGGTGAAGAAGCCCTCCGCATCTGCGAGACCCTCGTCCGGTCCAATGCCCTCGACGTCATCGTCATCGACTCCGTGGCCGCGCTCGTCACCAAGGCCGAGCTCGAGGGCGAGATCGGCGACACCACCGTCGGTGCCCAGGCTCGCCTCATGAGCGCCGCGCTACGCAAGCTCACCGCCCTCATCTCCAAGGCCCGCACCATCTGCGTCTTCACCAACCAGATCCGCGAGAAGATCGGCGTCATGTTTGGCAACCCCGAGACCACTCCCGGCGGCAAGGCCCTCAAGTTCTACTCCAGCGTCCGGGTCGATATCCGCCGCATCGGCGCCATCAAGACCGGCGACGGCACCGTCACCGGCAACCGCACCAAGGTAAAGATCGTGAAGAACAAAGTCGCCCCGCCCTTCACCGAGGCCGAGTTCGACATCATGTACAACGAGGGCCTCAGCTCCACCGGCTCCCTCCTCGACCTCGCCTTGGAAAAGGGCCTCGTCGAGAAGCGCGGCTCCTGGCTCAGCTACAAAGGCAGCCAGCTCGCCCAAGGCCGCGACGCCGCCAAGGAACTCCTCAAGAGCGACACCGCCCTCTACGAAGAACTCGAAGCCGCCGTCAAAGCCAAGCTCGACGAAGAGAAGGCCAAGTAGGCGTCATCGAAACAGCACAGAAGTGCTAGCAGGAGAGTATCGGGACGCCCGGGCTCGCCCGAAAACCAACCCACCCCTTGTCCCGTACGCCCCCGCCTCGGCGGTCGTCCCCTACCTGTAGCGGCGGTCTATGACCGTCGCATTCTTTGATTGATGATTCGGCCGCGGGAGCATCCGACGGTCATAGACCGCCGCTACAAACGAGGCATTCCGGCCTCCGGAGCCCGCCACTCCGCCGCCCCGCAGCCATTCGGTTGCGGGCCGCTCCACCCCCATCCAGCGCTGCTGCCGCAGGATTCGGCCAATGCCACCCGCAGGCATTAAGCATCCTCGCGCCCATCCGGCGGGCCACCCGCTTTTCCGCGGAAAACGAGCCATTTGGCCCCGTCGATCACCTTAATTTACCACGATTGACACGATCAACCTCGATTCGCTGGATGAACCACGATCAGGCACGATTAGGCACGACTACTCTGGAGTGAGGTGCGGCTTTTCGGCTGCGCGGTCGCGCCAGGCGTGTGTTGTAGTCGGCCTCAGTGAGGCCGGTTCCGGGGTCGATGACCCCGGCTACAGCGGAAACGCTCCGACTCATGAATGAAATCCAAAGACGACTGACCACGATCAGCCACGATTGACCACGATCAGCCTGGATCGACTCTGAATCCTTCCGGGGCGAATCACCGCCCGCGAAAGTCACCAACCCACGCCGCCTCATTGCGGCTTCGTGCAAAATCCCTGCAAAAGCCGCCTCGACGCTGGAATATCAAAGAACCTGCATCTTCCCACCTCACCCTGTCTCTCGACTCGTCCTTTCCTCACTTCCTCCTCCATCCGGGCTGCGATCCTATCACCCTCCCCCTCCCGACGCAAGCCAACGCCTTCCTCTTCATTGCCTCCCTGCGCGCTTCTGCCTAACCTCCCCGCCATGTCGGCCAACCCCTCGGAACGGAAAGCGCACTGAGCCCCCACGATGAGTGGCGAAATCATCTTTTACCAAACCGAGGACGGAGTCGCCCGCGTGCAACTCCGAGCCATCGAGGGCGGCGTCTGGCTCTCGCAAAAGGAGATGGCCGACCTGTTTGCGACCACCGTAGCCAACGTCAACATCCACATTGGCAACATCTTGCAGGACGGCGAGCTGTCTGCGGATTCAGTTATTAAGGAATCCTTAATAACTGCCCATGACGGCAAGAACTACCGGACCAAGCTCTACCGCCTGGAGATGATCCTCGCCGTGGGCTACCGGGTCAAGAGCCCGCGCGGCACCCAGTTCCGGCAGTGGGCCACAGCCCATCTCAGCGAATACCTCGTCAAGGGCTTCACCATGGACGATGAGCGGCTCAAGAATCCCGGCGGCTGGGATTACTTCGACGAACTCCTCGCCCGCATTCGGGACATCCGCGCCTCAGAGAAGCGCTTCTACCAGAAGGTGCGCGACCTCTTCACCCTGAGCAGCGACTACCGGGCCGACGACCGTCCCGCCCAAGCCTTCTTTGCCGAGGTGCAAAACAAGCTCCTCTACGCCGTCACTCGACAAACCGCCGCCGAGATCGTCGTCGCCCGCGCCGACCCGCATGTGCCCAATATGGCCCTCACCACGTGGAAAGGCGCCCGCGTGCGCAAGGATGATGTCATCATCGCCAAAAATTACCTCTCGGCGGAAGAGGTCGATACCCTCAACCGGCTCGTCGTCATCTACCTTGATCAGGCCGAGCTGCGCGTCCGGGAACGGAAGGATCTCACCCTCGCCTACTGGCGGCAGAATGTAGACCGCCTCCTGGAATTCAACGAACGCCCCGTGCTCCACCACGCCGGCAGCATCAGCGCCGAGGAGATGAAAACCATCGCCCACGACCGCTACGACACCTTCGACGCTCAACGCCGCACCGCCGAAGCCCAAGCCGCCGACGCCGAGGACCTTCAGGCACTGGAAGGCATCGCGGCGGAGGTGAAACGGAAAAAGAACCCGAAGTGAAAGCATCTAGGTCCAGGTCAAACGCCTCAACTCCACCACCAGCGTCGATGGCCTGCGCGCCTTCCTCGCCGTCCTGGGCAATGACGACGTCGGCCTCTTCGTCTCCACCGGCGGCTTCACCCGCGACGCCGAGCAGGAAGCCCGCACCCAGGAAAACCGCAAAATCACCCTGGTCGACCTCGACCGCCTCTTCGACCTCTGGGTCGAGCACTACCAAAAACTCTCCGACACCGCCCGCCAGCGCCTCCCCCTCCGCCCCCCCCGTATTTCCTCTCGCCGGATAATCGATTGAGCGCGAGGCGGTGCTGCGCCGTCGCCCTCCCAGATAGCTTCGCTCAATCACACAGACCTCCAAAATATGTCGCAATCGTGGAGCGCAGGACATTGTTTGATGGCGAAGCCGAACTGGGTTTGGTAGCCTGTACACATGAACATCGCGACAATAGAAGAAGCCTCAAGAGATTCTCTTAAGGAACAAGCGTCGTTCTTTGTGACCGCATCTGCGGCTGACTTAATGGCGTCGACAGTTCAATTTCTCTCAAGAGCGTTTCGCTTAGAAGAGGTGGCATTGATCAATCCACAGCTGCAAAGAAGTTTTGCCTGATGCCGGGCGCAACATTCTCCAAAACCGACCCGCGCCCGCTCGCCCAGCGGCTCGCTGCCTACGGATGCACGAGCGACATCATCATTCGGCTGGATGAAAAGCTCTCTGCGCCCGAGCAACTGGACTATCTCGACCTTTTACCGAAGCAGAGCAACCACGCGCCCGTGCTCACGGCCGTCGCTGAGCATCAAGGCACAGCCCTGCTCTATCTCGTGGACGCGAGTGGCGATGTGAAAAGCGATGCGGATTCCCTGGCCGCTCTCCGTCGTCAACTGGCCAACCGCAGTGACCCGGCGTGGCTTGGGGTCGTGCGCCCTGGCTCGCTGGAAATTTTCCCCATTGGTTTCCACGAGGCTGCCGATGCGCGTCCGATCAGAACTATTGAGGAACGCAGTTCAACGGCTCCACTGTTTTTTCAGAGCCTTGTGCATGGCACATTCGAGGAAAATCACCGGCTGCGCGGCACCGACTACGTCTTCCACAAAATCTTCGACCTCCTCACTCGCACGACGAATGAGTTCGTCCCGAAAGAGGGTAAAGGACGATTGGACGCGCTCGAAGTTCTTTCGATGGCAGGTCGTGCGTTGTTCTTCCGCTTCCTCATCGACCGTCGCATAGTACTGGAAAACGAACGCGGAGAAATCTGTACTGCTGCGAGCGAACTCAAAGACGCTTTTTCCACGGCGGAAAAAGCCGCGCAAACATCTGCGTGGCTCGACGCGACCTTCAACGGCGATTTCCTCCCACTCGTCGACGAAACTATCCCCGCCGATAACCGCGATGCCCGCGAGGCGGCGTATCTTCGTTTCTTCAAGCGTACTGAGCATCTAGTTGGGAAACGGATCTTCATCCATCTTGACGCGATTCTCCGCGGCTGGCGCGCCATGGGAGACGCAGTCCAAACTGAACTAGACTGGGGGGACCTCGATTTCGCACACATCCCGGTTGGAGTGCTCAGTCAAGTCTATGAGAGCGTCAGTCATCGTGCCGATCCGCTCACGGCGCGTGATACGAGTGTGCACTACACGCCGCGCACCATCGCCGGGCTAATGGTCGAAGAAGCCTTTGCCGCCACGAAAGACAAGGCGGACGCGAAGGTGCTCGATAGCTCATGTGGCGCGGGCATTTTCTTGGTGCTAGCGTTCCGCCGGCTTGTCCGCGAGCAATGGAATGGCGGCGAACGCCCCAAGACCTCGGTCATTCAGGACATTCTTTACAAACAAGTGCGCGGTTTCGACATCAGCGAATCCGCCCTGCGCCTCGCAGCTCTGGCGCTCTACATCACCGCCATCGAACTCAACGCCAGCCCGCGACCGCCGCAGGCGCTCAAGTTCCCGCGGAACCTGCGCGGCGAAGTGCTCTACCGTTTCGGTGGCGAAGAGGTCGAAGGGAAGAAGGCGTTTCCGCTCGGCAGTCTCGGCCCGGAAGTCTCACCCGACTTCGACAAAACGTTCGATATCGTCATCGGCAATCCGCCTTGGACGCGACTGCGCGACGACAAGGAAGAGGACGACGATGCAGATAAGAAAACGAAGAAGTCAGCCACCAATGAACTGAATAAGGAGTTCACTGCCATTGGCCGAAGAGTGCTGGCTGCGCGCTGCTTGGACGGTCTGGCCAAACGTTTCCACAACCCGGACAAAAATCCGGACCTGCCGTTTCTGTGGCGCGCGATGGAGTGGGCGAAAGACGGCGGTGTCATTGCTCTTGCCATGCCTGCCCGGCTTTTCGGACGCACGTCGGGAAAGGGATTCGAGGCGTGGCGTGCCGTGCTACGTAGCGTCGAAGTGACGGGGCTTATCAACGGAGCGGACCTGCGTTGGTCGTCTGTTTGGAAGGATGTGAAGATGCCGTTCTGCATCTTCTTCGCGCGAAATACGAAGTCCGCCGACGAGCATCGCTTTTATTACGCAACACCGCTGAACGAACCTGAACTCAACGCAGAAGGACGTTTCCGCATAGACTATGAAGTCGCCCAGTCCATCAGCGTGGCTCGGGTCGAGAAACAGCCGTGGTTGCTCAAAACACTTTCGCTCGGAACTTGGCTGGATGTGGAGGTAATGGAAGCACTCACGAATCCCGAACTCAAGACGCTCATCGACCGATGGCTCGAATGGGATGTGACTGGCAATCAAACCGGTGAAGGATACAACCGAGCCCCGCGCACCGAAAAGGGGCCGGGCTCGCCTCAGAAATGGGTGAAGTTTCTCGCCAAGCTTCCCGTCTTCAAAGTTAAAGACGCGGGATACCGGATCGATTATTCCTCACTCCAGACCTACGGGGAAACATACGGAACGAATGCGAGGGGAGAAGTCTCCGCCAACATGCCAAGGCGGGAAGAACTGTTTCGGCCGCCGTTAGTCATCGTCCCTAGAGCACCGGGGGATGATGAATTGGCACCGCGAGCGTACATTGCGACCGCGCCTGTGGCATTCTCGAAGAGCTTCTACGGATACTCCTGTGCGAATCATGCGGAATCCGAAACTCTGGCTGCGCTCGTCTTTCTGTTGGCGCACAGCACCCTGTTTCGTTACTTCGCTCTGATGGTTAGCGTTTCGTTGGGTGCCGACCGGATGCTTTTGACGAAACAGGATTTCGACTCACTGCCTTTTCCCAACCTCAAGGCACTTCCTGCCTCAAAGAAAACTATCATTCGCAACCTTGCTCATCGCCTTCAGCATGATGCGAGCAAGCCGTGGCAGGAGATAAACGAACTCATCTTCCGCCTCTACGGCCTTGATGAGGACGCGGTGCAGGTCGCTGAGGACACGCTTTTCGCCGCAGCTTCGTATCGCAAGGCAGGCAAGGCCGCGCTCGATCGCACTACGCGCGGCACCCGCGCCGGTTTCGTGCAGACACTGTGCGACGAACTGGAGCCGTATTTTGATGTTTGCGGCGAACACGCCGCCGTGCGTGAAGCGGAATTCCAGCCGGATACTTGGCGCGAGCCATGGTTCTTTCTCGCCGTTTCCCGTGAGGCCGACTCGGTGCCCGTCAATCCTAGCCTGATGCGAAAAGCAATGGAGGCCGCCAACCAGCGAGGATGCAGCCGCATTATTGTCCACGCGCCCGGCAAGCGCGGCCTCCTCGTCGGCCTGCTCAACCAGCGCCGCTGGTGGACCATCACCCGGGCCCGTCTCTGCGCACAACACATCATCCGCGAACGACTTGGCGCCTGCGGTCTTCCTGAACACGCATGAGTTCAGCGGGCACAGCGGGTTTCTTTACGGTCGGCGTTCCGCCGGAACGCTATCATCTCCCACATCCGCGCCTCGGTCTGCCCGTTATCCTGCTCATTCGTCGTGTGTTGCTCCGCGCTTTCGAGTTGCTGCGCGAACAGAATTACAACCTCGCTGCCGCCACCGAAGACCAAGTAACCGCCGCACTTCGCAGCACGATTGAGAACAATCTGCGCCAGAGCGGAGAAGTGCCCGGCTTCAACAAACGCAAATTTGAAACGGTCATCCGCCAAGGCCAGTGGGCCAACTACGACGGCACACGCTTGACGAAGACTCCAGACCTCTTCTTTAAACTCCGCGACGACGAATCTGAACCGCGTCCCATTATCTCCGAGTTCGATGGCCTTTTCATCGAAGCCAAGCCAGTTGACTCAACTCACCCTGTCGGGAGCAAATACTGCGACGACGGGCTCATTCGCTTCGTGCGCGGTGACTACGCCTGGGCGATGGAGGAAGCCATGATGCTCGCCTACGCCCGCGACGACAGAACCATCGTAGGGCACCTAATTGTCGAAATGGCGAAATCGGATCGCATGACATCTTTGGCAACTGTCCAGATGCCCGAAGCTTGTCGCGCAATTCCCGCCGCAGCCTGTTCCGAAGCAGAAGCTGTTCACATCAGCCAGCATCGTCGGAATTTCGGATGGCCGCATTCCAAAGGACCAGCCACTGACATTACGGTGTATCACCTCTGGCATCGGTGCTCAACTTAGGCGCTCGGCAGAACGGAGCCCGCTCTTACGGCAGCGGGGAGGGGAGGATGGCGATGACGGGTTTGGTTTCCGTCGACGGGGCCGGGGGTGGCGTCGGGGGTTTGGCCATCGGGGCCGGGGTGGGGACGGGGATGGAGGGGGCGGCGGGGTCGGCTTTGACCAGCTGGGTGCCGGTGGGGGCGGCGGGCTGGTAGATGCGGATGTAGTCGATGGCGAAGTCGTTGGGGAAGACGGTGGCTTCGTTGGGGGTGCCGGCGGGGCTTTTCACGGAGCCGACGCTGTTGCTGAGGATGACGTACATGGGGACGCGCGGGACGTAGTCGGCGAGGATGGTTTTGCGCGGGATGCCGTCGACGGACCACACGGCGCGGCCTTCGGTCCACTCAAGGCCGATGGTGTGCCAGTCGTTCACGAAATCGGTCTCGGTGTCGCCCGAGCTGTCCCATTGTGTCTCACTCATGGTGCCGTGGGCGAGGCCGTGATGCATCTTCTGCTGGCCGCCGTAGTATTCGGCGATGTCGAACTCCGGGGGCCAGGCGGTTTCATCCTGGGGCATGAGCCAGAAGCAGGGCCACATGCCTTTGCCGCCGGGGTATTTGGCCCGGATCTCGACGTAGCCGTAGGTGAAGGTGTAGTGGTCGCGGGTGGAGACGAGCCCCTGCGAGTAGTCGAAGAGGCCGATGGGTTCTTCGCCCGAGACCATGCGGCGCTCGGTGCGGAGGTGGAGCTGGCCGTCGGCGACCACGACGTCCTCGTCCAGCGTGTAGCTGAGGTAGAACTCATTGTGGTAGCGCGGGCCATGCGTGCCGGGGAATTCCATGGAGGTGCTCCACTTGGAGGTGTCCAGGGACGTGCCGTTGAAGTCGTCACTGAACACTACCTGCCAGCCTGCAGGAGGGTTCGCCATGAGGGGTGAAGCTGCCATCGAGACCAAGGCCGCAAGGCCGATGGCGCACATCGGGAGCCGGATGTTGTGCATTCGCTTTACTGCTTACAGAATATACTGGAAGCAGTAGAACTACTAGCTTTTTCTGTGCCAACGCAGAAAAGGCGAAGGGCGAAGGGCGAAAGGCGATGGTTTACCACGAAGACACGAAGGCACGAAGGGGGATGGCCGCGAAGAGGCGCAAAAGACGCAAAAAAGGGGGGGGCTGAGGGGGCGAATGTAGCGGCGCCGTCCCGG
>JBGGMZ010000516.1:0-13336 GCA_041287745.1 Chthoniobacter sp.
GAAAGTAACTTCCGGATAAACGAGGTGAATTAGGAACGCAGGAAAGCAGGAAGGATTTGTTTTTCGTTCCTGTGTTCCTGCTTTCCTGATTCAAAATTCTACCCCGCCGGATTCGGAAACTTCTTTTGGCAGACTCTCTAAAAACGCAGAGGCGCAGAGACGCGGGGGGCGCAGAGGCGGAAGACACCGAGAATTGGAAATCGAGCCACGGGATGAAACACGGATTTCTGAAAGACGGGCTCTTTCCATCTGTGCTTATCCGTGTCCATCCGTGGCTATTATCCGCCTTTACAGCCCTATGCGAAAGGTTAGAACCCTCCTTCACAGAGAAAGAGGCGTTCAAGTTCCCGAGCGCAGACCCCGTCGCGATCCGCCTAGTTTGTTCATTTTTTTCTGGACAGTTTGTCCTAGATGACCGTTTAATCCCGCCCAATGCGTGCCCAAACCGAGCTCGATTCGCATGAGCATTCCCCGAATTCCGGGGCTCGCCCAGTGCTTTCTGAGTTGGAAGTCGAAGCTATCGACCTCTTTATCGGACTGATCAAGCTCTTGGGCATGCCGAAATCCGTAGGTGAACTCTACGGGCTCCTCTTTGTCTCGCCCGTGCCCCTGCCGATGGAAACCCTGATGGATCGCCTGCAAATGAGCAAGGGCTCCGCCAGCCAGGGGCTGAAGCTGCTTCGCTCCTTTGGCGCGGTGAAGACCGTCTACGTCGCCGGGGATCGCCGCGATCATTACGTGGCCGAGTTCGACCTCAGCCGGTTCGCGTCCAATTTCATCAAGGGCGAGGTGCAGCCGCACCTCGACAGCGGCCTGGAACGCATCCAGCGCATGGAGCAACTCGTGAAGGATTCGCCAGCGGCCGAGCGCGACACGGCGGAAAACCGGCTTGCCCGTCTCCGTCATTGGCATGAGAAAGGGCAGTCCATGCTCCCGTGGATCTTGAAGTTCCTCGTATCCTGATGCGAACGGATTCCCCCAGCTGCACCATTCTCCCTGCCTCGGCTATGCCCGAGGCGAAATGGTTTTGCCTGCGTTCGCAGCTGAAACACGAGCACATCGCGGCGGCGCGACTGCGGCAGTGCGAGGGGATCGAGGTCTTTTGTCCGCGCGTGCGCATCCAGCGGTCCACGCGACGGGGGTTGGTGTGGTTCACCGAGGCGCTGTTTCCGAATTACCTGTTTGCCAAGTTTGAATGGACGCAATCGCAAGCGTTGGTGCGCTCCTGCCAGGGAGTGAGCGGCATCGTGCGTTTCGGCGATCACGTGCCCGAGGTGCCCGGTGGCGCGCTCGATGGCCTGCGTCTGTATATGGAAGACGCGGAGCTGAAGACCGTGGCTTTCAGTATCGTGGCGGGCGACGACGTGGAGATCGTCGAAGGCCCTTTTCGCGGTCAAAACGGAGTGGTCAAGCAGCTGCTGCCCGCGCGTGAGCGGGTGAAGGTGTTGCTCGAAGTTTTAGGCGGAGTGACGGAGGTGGACCTAAGTCTTACCGCTGTCTTCAAGGAAGCCGCCGTGCTGGTTTGAGGCCGCAGGGCGGCCTCGCAAAATAACATGAACTGCCTGTCGCAAGAAAGGCGCTCGGAAGGTCTCACTGGGAGCAAAAATCCCGGCGAACGACCAATGGCGGCAGCTTGCCCGGATTCCGGGGCGGGTGCTGGAGGATCTGCTATTGGCCATTTGCCATCTCTCATTTTCCAGACCCTTTCGTTCCCAAGCTCCAGCTCGGGAGCGCACTTGTTTTCGAAGCTCCAGCTTCGCCACTACGGCATGGCCTCCCCGCGGACACCCCCGCCTGCGAAGCAGAGCTTCGCTCCCAATGGCATTCCCGAGCTGGAGCTTGGGAACGAGCGCATGGAAAGCGCGCATAGCACTGCAATTTACTCGTGAGCGACCAAGCTACCACCACTACCCAGGAAGACCTTAGCCAGTGGTCCCAAGTCCTCACGCCGCATCGCGGCTGGTTCGATTTTCGCCTCGGCGAGCTCTGGCGTTATCGCGACCTCGTGATGCGGTTTTTCAAGCGCGACTTCACGGCCAGCTACAAGCAGACCGTCCTCGGCCCGCTCTGGTTCGTCATCCCGCCGGTCGTCACCACGCTCATCTTCACCGTCATCTTCGGCCGCGTCGGCAAGATGAACACCAATGGCCAGCCGGATTTCCTCTTCTTCATGCTCGGGGTCACGGCGTGGAATTACTTCGCCACCTGTCTCACGCGAGCAGCCACCACCTTTTCCAGCAATGCCTCCGTCTTCGGCAAGGTCTACTTTCCGCGGCTCATCATGCCGCTCTCGACCATCCTCACGAATCTGCTGACCTTCACCATCCAGTTCGGCGTCTTCCTCGTGTTTTACCTCTTCTACTGGCTGAAGGGGGCGCACATTGAGCCAAATTGGCGGGTCATCATTCTTCCACTCCTGCTCCTGCACATGGCGGCGCTCGGACTGGGCATCGGCTGCATCGTCTCCGCTCTCACCACCCGGTTCCGCGACCTGGCTTACATGATCGGTCTCGGCACGCAGCTCTGGATGTACGCGAGTTGCGTCATCGTTCCGCTCTCGCAGATTTCGCCGCAGTGGCGATGGGTCTTCATCTTGAACCCCATGGTGCCGATCATTGAAGCCTTTCGCTTTGCCTTCCTCGGCGGAGGTATGGTGGAGGCGTGGCATCTCGCGATCAGCGGCAGCATTACCCTCGTGCTCCTCGTGACCGGCTTGGTCATGTTCAACCGCGCGGAGAAAACCTTCATGGACACCGTTTAGAAATGCGCCGCAAGTCTGACCACAAAAAGATTTTAACCACAGAGACACAGAGAGCACAGAGGACTGCTGCTCATGTTTCTTTGCTACCTCTCTGTGACCTCTGTGTCTCTGTGGTTCATTTTCGCGCGGCTTGGTCCCCGCTGAATCTTCACTAGCCGCACATGTCCGTCGTCATCCGACTCGAAAATCTCGGCAAGCGCTACCGCCTCGGCGATATCAATCGCCGCATGCTCTACGAAGAGCTGCAGCGCTGGTGGGCGCGTTTGCGCGGCAAGGAAGATCCCTTCTCGTTTATCAACGACGCGAAGATGGCGAAAGCCGCCGTGCAGAAGGAAATCTGGGCGCTCAAGGACATCAATCTGGAGATTCACGACGGCGATGTCGTCGGCATCATCGGGCGTAATGGCTCGGGGAAATCGACCCTGCTCAAGATTCTCTCTCGCATCACCGCACCCACCGAGGGGCGGGCGATGATCAAGGGCCGCGTGGCCAGCTTGCTCGAGGTGGGCACGGGCTTTCATGCGGAATTGTCCGGGCGTCAAAACGTCTACATGAACGCCTCCATCCTCGGCATGACCAAGGAGGAGATCGATGGGAAATTCGACGAGATCGTGGACTTCTCCGGTGTGGAGAAGTTCATCGATACGCCGGTGAAGCGATACTCCAGTGGCATGATGGTGCGCCTCGCCTTTGCGGTCGCAGCGCACCTCGAGCCGGAGATCATGATCATCGACGAAGTGCTCGCCGTGGGTGACAGCGCTTTCCAGCAGAAGTGCCTGAGCCGCATGAGCAAGGTGGCGCGGGAGGGCCGCACGATCCTCTTCGTGAGCCACCAGGCCGCAGCGGTGGAAAATCTCTGCACCCGCGGTGTGGTGCTGGAAAATGGGGTCATGCGCTTCGATGGAACGCAGACGGAGGCGATCGGTTTTTACGTCAATAGTTTCACCCAGCAAAAGGGCAGTCTCCGCGAGCGCACCGACCGGCGCGGGAATGGCCAGATCCGTATCACCGAGGTGGAATTGCGGGATACCGCCGGCCGTGTGGTCACCACCGCGCAGGCCGGGCAGGATGTCGACGTCATTCTCTACTACGAGAACTCGGCGACGCATGTGGCCTTCCCGAATCTCTATGTGCGCATCGTGGTGAAAAGCGATCTCGACGTGCCGATCTTCACGCAGAGCAACGTCATCACCGGCGAGAGTTTTGGTGAGGACGTGCCGGCGCGCGGCGCCTTTGTCTGCCGGCTGCGCAAGCTGCCGCTGCCGCAGGCGACTTTCCGCCTCAGCTGTGCGGTGAGTTCCGCACCGCAGGGAGGGGTCGTGCTCGACGATCTCGAGAACGCCCTCGAGCTGCACATGGAAGGTGGCGATTTCTTCGGCAGCGGCCAGTTGCCGAATATTCACCAGGGTGTCGCTCTTGTGGATGGTCGCTGGCGTTTGGAAGCCGGAGCCGTGAGTACGCCCGCGGCGACGGACACGAAATCGGAGGCCCTCGTATCGTGACTGGTCTCGTCGAACGGACCCGCCAGCGCGTCACTCACTTCATGAAGAAGTGGGAAAGGGAAGCGCCCGCCCGCCGCTTCATGGCATGGTGCCGCCGCTTGCCAGGTTCCGTGTGGTCGAACCTTCGCAAGTCGCGCCGGCTGCATCCGGCGACCCGCCGCTACATCCGGTTCAACCGCGAATTGTGGGGAACGCCTCCTGCGACGGATCAAAATGGGGTGTTTCTCGTCGGTCTCTATCCTTGGTTTCCCTGCATGCCGGGGTATGCCCATTTCGCCAACCACTTCGCCGGCAAAGCTTCGGCGTCGATCGAGTGGTACAATTTCTACCCGCGGCGGGAGCGCGAATTTGAGCAGATCTACCGCTCATTCGGCGCTCGTCCCGGCTTGACGTTGGACTTGGTGAAGGTCGATGAGGAAAGGGCGAAGCAATCGGCCCAGGAGATATTCTCCCAGCTTCGGACCAAGTGGGATGTGATCGCGATCGAAGTCGATGGCTTGCAAATCGGCGACCTGATCTACGACACCTACTTGCGGGTCGGTCCCTACCCGACGGTGGATATTACCGATCCGCGTTTGGCGGAGATCATTCTTTACGGCGTCCGGATTGCGCGCTCCTGCCTCGATTACTTTTCTAAAAAGAAAGTCATCGGCATTATCCCCGATCATTTCACTTACGTTTATTCGGGCATCATTACGCGTTGTGCGCTCCTGGCCGGGGTGCCGGTGTATGAGGTCTGTTACGGGCCGCATTTCGTGGCTTTTTCCGTCTCGATCGGACCCGACAAACGGTTGCCGGCGCGATTTCCTTACGCTCAGTTTCACCGGATGTTCGCCCAACTCACCGCGGAAGAACGGGAGGCCGCTCGCGAAAAAGGGCGGCGTGTGCTGCAGCGGCGGTTCGCTGGGCATGAGGATGGACTCCTGGCCATTGGCGGCTCGATCTACGGGGAGGCCGTCGTGAAATCGGCCTATAGCGGCGTGAGTAGCGAGGCGGTGATGGAGACCACCGGGCGCCCGCGGATCCTTGTCATGCTGCACGATTTTTGCGATGCCGTTCATTGCATTGGCCCGATGCTCTTTCCCGATTTCTACGAATGGATTCATTGCCTGCTCAAGCACGCGAGTGAGACCGAATTCGACTGGTACGTGAAACCGCATCCCAACTCCGCGCGGGAAGGGGTGATCGCCCGGGTCACGGGCGGTGTTTTGGCAGAATTGAAAAGCCAGTACCCGCGCATTCGCTTTCTCCAGCCGACGACCTCTTCGCGCCAGATCATCCAGGAAGGTGTGAGCGCGATGTTTACCGGCTACGGCACGGCCGGCCATGAGTTTGCCTACCATGGGGTGCCGGTGGTGAACGCCGGCGAAAACCCGCACATGGCCTACGATTT
Source organism: Chthoniobacter sp. (assembly GCA_041287745.1). GTDB lineage: Bacteria > Verrucomicrobiota > Verrucomicrobiia > Chthoniobacterales > Chthoniobacteraceae > Chthoniobacter. The sequence continues at coordinate 5,657 of JBGGMZ010000516.1, forward strand.
CAATCTGCACCCGCAGACGGTGGAGGAATACCTGGATTGCATCGCGCACGCGGACTCCCTCAAGGTCAACATCCACAAAGAAGACATCGAGGAGTACATCTACATGAACTACATGTATAACGAAGAGAGGCTTTCCTCCGATGCCAACCCGATGTCGAAGGCATTTCTCGAGTCCGACGAATACAAACGGCATCGGTCCCGGCCAGAAACCCTCGAATGGCTGATGTATCGCCTCGGGGAAGAGGAAAAGGCCGAACTCGCGCGCTACTTCGATCGCCTTCCGCATGTCTCCGAGCCTCTCTCCGTGAATGTCCGCGCGGGAAAAACACAGCAACCGGAAGCAACCATTCTCAGCGTTTAAAAATTCAATGAATCTAGAGCAAAAAACCATCCTTGTTACCGGTGGAACCGGTTCGTTCGGCAAAAAATTCGTCGAGGTTGTCCTGAAGGAATACCGCCCGAAGAAACTCATCATTTTCAGCCGAGACGAGCTCAAGCAGCACGATATGCGGCAGACTTATCCTGACACCGGCGGATCGCCCGTGCGGTATTTCATCGGCGACGTGCGCGATCGTGAGCGCCTTCAGCGCGCCTTGCACGGAGTCGATGTCGTGGTTCACGCCGCGGCTCTCAAGCAGGTGCCGGCGTGCGAATATAATCCGATCGAGGCGATCAAGACGAACATCGTGGGCGCAACCAACGTGATCGAGGCGGCCATCGATCAGGGCGTGAAAAACGTTCTGGCCTTGAGCACCGACAAAGCTGTGAACCCGGTGAACCTCTACGGAGCGACCAAGCTTTGCGCGGAGAAGCTCTTCGTCCAGGGCAATGCCTACTCAGGCGATGTCGGCACGCTCTTCAGCTGTGTGCGATACGGCAACGTCGTCGGGAGCCGTGGCAGCGTCATCCCGCTTTTCAAAAAACAGCGGCAGACCGGGAAGGTGACCGTCACCGATCGCCGCATGACGCGCTTTTGGATCACGCTCGATCAAGGTGTGCGTTTCGTCCTCAACTGCATCGAGCGCATGCACGGTGGCGAGGTCTTCGTGCCGAAGATCCCCAGCATGAATATCATGGACCTCGCCCACGCCATCGCCCCCGGTTGCCCGGTGGAAGACATCGGCATTCGTCCCGGCGAGAAGCTGCACGAGGTGTTGCTCAGTGAGGATGAGGCGCGGGATTCTGTCGAACTGGATGACATGTTTGTCGTCGAGCCGACGCACCCGTGGTGGAATAGCCAGGCGGGGGCGAGCGGCAAGCGTTTGGCGGAGGGTTTCCGCTACGCCAGTGACTCCAATACGCACTGGTTGAGTGTCGATGAGTTGAAGGCTTTTGCCGACGTCGAAGTCTAGCCTAAGCTCTCCAGTTCGCATGCCCCGCATTTCAATATGACCCCCGCCGCTACGCCCGTGCGCCCCACATTCCTGCCTTATGGCAGGCAGACGGTGGACGAAGACGACATCGCTGCGGTCGTGGAGGTGTTGCGCTCGGACTGGCTCACGACCGGACCGAAGGTGGAGGAATTTGAGCGTGCTTTCGCCCGCTTTACCGGCTCGGAACATGCGGTGGCGGTGTCCAATGGGACCGCGGCGCTCCATGCGGCGATGGCGGTGCTCAACATCGGCCCCGGCGACGAGGTCATTGTGCCGGCCATTACCTTTGTGGCTTCGGCGAATTGCGTTGTCTATCAAGGCGGCACGCCGGTATTTGCCGATGTCGAGCCGGATACCTTGCTCATCGACCCCGCCGACGTTGAGCGCAAGGTGACTCCGCGCACCCGGGCGATCATTGCCGTCGATTACGCCGGCCAGCCTTGCGACTATGTGGCTCTGCGGGCGATCGCGGCCAAACACGGCCTCCCGTTGATTGCGGATGCCTGCCACGCCCTGGGTGGTTCCTACCATGGTTCCCCCGTCGGCTCGTTGGCCGATCTGAGCACCTTCAGCTTGCACCCGGTCAAACCGATTACCAGTGGAGAAGGCGGTGTGGTGACGACCAATGATGCGGCCTTGGCCGCTGCCCTGCGCATCTTTCGCAATCATGGCATCAGCAGCGATTTCCGGCAGCGTGAGAAGGTGGGTTCGTGGGCTTACGAAATGGTCGGGCTTGGCTATAACTACCGGCTGTCCGACCTGCAATGCGCGCTCGGCCTGAGTCAACTGCACAAGCTGCCTGCATGGCTTGAGCGGCGGCAGGAAATTGCCGGCCGCTATGATGCCGCCTTCGCGGGTAACGCCGCATTTTCTTCGCTGGTGACACGCCCCGATGTCAGCCACGGCTATCATCTCTATGTGATCCACCTGCGGGAGGGCGTGGATCGGTCGGCTTTTTTCGGGGCGCTTCGGGAAGCTAACATCGGCGCCAATGTTCACTACGCCCCGGTCTATTTGCACCCCTTTTACCGGGAAAAATTTGGCCATGCTCCCGGCCTCTGTCCCACGGCGGAAGCGGCCTATGCGCACATCCTGTCGCTGCCAATTTTTCCGCGCATGTCTGACGCGGATGTTGAAGATGTAATCGCAGCCACCCAGCGCGTGGGTGCAAAATTGAATTTATGACACCGAAACAACTCGAAGCATGGCAGGGTGAATTTGGAGAGGCTTACACTGAGCGCAACGTCGAAGACTGGCGGAAACGCCTCCCGGGTTTTCGCCGTGCCGTCGATGCCCTGCCGATCCGGCGGGTCCTCGAGGTCGGTTGCAACCGCGGGCACAATCTCGTGGCTTTCTCCGAGTTAATCGGCGCGGATTCCGAGATCATCGGCATTGAGCCGAACGGACGGGCCCGGCAAGTCGCGCGAACCTCCAGCAGTCAGATCTCCGTCCTCGAAGGCAACGCTTTCGATCTTCCTTTCAAAGACGGTTACTTCGATCTCGTCTTTACCGCGGGCGTTCTCATTCACATCGGCCTCGCCGACCTGCCGAAAGCGCTGGCGGAAATCTATCGGACGAGTCGCCGCTACATTCTCGCCATGGAGTACTTTGCCGAAACGGAAACCGTGATCCCCTACCGGGGCCGGGAGGACTTGCTCTGGAAACGGAACTTCCTCCAGCACTACCAGACGCAGTTTCCGGATCTGAAATTGGTTCGTGAAGGTTTCCTCAGTTCCGAAGAGGGCTGGGATAGCGTGACATGGTGGTTGTTGGAAAAACCGCAGATTTGATTTGAGGATTGTCGCGATTATTCAGGCCCGGTTTGGGAGCACACGCCTGCCGGGCAAGGTGCTGCTCGACCTGGCCGGCGAACCGATGCTGGGCCGCGTCGTCCGCCGCTTGCGCCGCGCGCGGCGTGTGGACGAAGTGATCGTCGCCACGACCAGCGAATCGCGCGATGACGCGGTATCCGCATTTTGCCTCGCGCAGGGTATCGTCTGTTTCCGGGGCAGCGAAAACGACGTGCTCGACCGCTACGTCCAGACGGCGCGAGCCGCCCAGGCCGATGTCGTCGTCCGCATCACCTCGGATTGTCCGTTGATCGATCCCGAATTGGTCGATGATGTCATCGCGCATTTTCAGACCCGCCAACCCGCGGCGGATTACGTGAGCAACGTCGTGCCCGTCCGCACCTATCCGCGGGGACTCGATACCGAGGTCATCGGGATCGACGCCCTGGAACGGGCGCATCGCGAAGCGACCGATGCGCCCAGCCGCGAGCACGTGACGGCCTACATTTATCGTCATCCGGAATGTTTTCACCTCGAGGGTTATCGCGGCGAGCAAGACCATTCCGCGCATCGCTGGACTGTGGATACCGCGGAGGACTTTGCGCTGGTGGAAAAAATCTATGCGTATTTCGGCCACGACGCATTCACATGGCGCGAGGCGCTGGAAGTGGTCGAGCAACACCCGGAATGGCAAAAGCTGAACGCGCACATCGAGCAGAAGCCTCTTTCCACCTCCGCATGATGATGAAGCCGACCCTCCTAGTGCGAGCGGATGCGAGTGCGCAGATCGGCGTCGGCCACGTCATGCGCTGCCGGGCGCTCGCGCAAGCCTGGCAGGATGATGGGGGCGAAGCCGTCTTCCTGTCGCACGGCCTCCCGGCCAACGTCGCTGAGGAATTGCGCGGCGAGGGAATCTCCACGGAAGAACAGCCGTATCTACCCGGCAGCGAAAACGATGAACGTGCGACGGCCGAACGGGCGCGCGCCCTCGACGCCTGCTGGACGGTGGCGGATTCGTATGAATTCGGTCCGCGCTTTTTCCAGCAGTTGAGGGAAAGCGGTACGCAGGTGCTCGCTTTCGACGATGAAGATCAGGGCGCCGCTGTGCACGCCAGCCTCGTGCTGCGCCCGTGGCGAATCGCCGCCGAGCCCCAATCCGCTCACCTCGATGGGCCTGCCTACGCGCTGCTGCGCCGAGAATTCCGGGACTTGATCGAAGCTCCGCGTGAGATTCCTGTGCAGGCCGGCCGATTTCTCATCACGTTGGGTGGCGGTGACCCGGAAAACTGGACCGGCCGGCTGCTCGATGCGCTCGCCGGCTCGAACTCTCCCCTGCCGCCGGATGCCGAATTGGTCGTGGTAGTCGGGGCCGCCAATCCCCACGCGGAGGCGCTGGCCGACCGGTTGCGGAGCCTGCCGGTCCGAGCGCGGCTGGAGCGTGCGACGCGGGAAATGGCTCGTCTGCTCGCCTGGGCCGATCTTGGCCTCAGCGCCAGTGGCAGCACCTGCTGGGAAATCTGCGCCCTCGGCCTGCCGGCGCTCATTCTGCCTTTGAATAGTAATCAACTGCCCATCGCCACCGGGCTGGCTTCATCGGGGGCGGCATGCAATCTCGGGCTGGCCGCGGAGTTTGATCCGATGGTCTTTTCCAGCGCAGTAAGCAGCCTCGCCGCCGACCAACGGGCCCGCAGCGCGATGTCCACGGCGGGACGGCAGTTGGTCGATGGCCGTGGTGCGGCCAGGGTGGTCACTCAACTCAAGAGCAAGCTGATTCATCTCCGCCCGGCTGGTGCGGATGATGCGCGGCTGATTTGGGAGTGGGCCAATGATCCAGCCGTCCGGGCGGCGTCTTTTCGCAGCGCGCCGATTCCTTGGGAGGATCACGAACGTTGGTTTGCGGCGCAGTTGTCTGCTTCGACGACGCACTTTTTCATCGCTGAGCTCGAAGGCAAACCGGTGGGGCAAATCCGTTTCGTCGTCGAAGGAAATGAGGCCATCATTTCAGCGAGCATGAGCGCCGCACTGCGGGGACGCCGCTACGGCAGCGCATTGCTCGTCCGCGCCGCGCGGGAGATTTTTCGCATCAGCAACATCGAGCGCATCGTGGCCTTGATCAAACCGGGAAATACCGCGTCGCTGCGCTCTTTTCAGCGCGCCGGTTTTCATCGGGAAGATGACACGGTGGAAGAGGGACAAAGCGCTCATCGCTGCCTTCTCCGCAGGACAGAAAGCCCAATTCATGAACGCGATTAGTATCGCCGATCGCCGGATCGGCCCGGACGCCCCCGTTTACATCATCGCGGAGCTTTCGGCCAATCACGGTCAAAACTTCGACGAAGCGATGCGGCTCGTGGACGCGGCCCATGCTGCTGGTGCGGACGCAGTGAAACTGCAAACTTACACCGCCGATACACTCACGCTGGCCTGCGATCGCCCGGAGTTTTTGATCGGCAAGGGAACGATCTGGGAAGGCCGCACGCTGCACGATCTTTACCAGGAGGCCTATACGCCTTGGGAGTGGCAGCCGAAATTGAAAGAGCGGGCCGAGCAACTCGGCCTCCAATGCTTCTCGAGTCCGTTCGATCCGACTGCCGTGGAATTTCTCGAGAAGATGCACGTGCCGGCTTACAAGATCGCATCTTTCGAGTTGGTCGACCTGCCGCTGATCGAGCGCTGCGCGGCGACCGGCAAGCCGCTCATCATGTCCACGGGGATGGCGACGCGCGAAGAGATCGGCGAAGCGCTCGCCGTGGCACGTCGCGCGGGAGCCGCCAGCATCGCTTTGCTCAAATGCACCAGCGGCTACCCGGCGCCCGCCGAGGAAATGAACCTGTCGACCATTCCAGATATGGCGCGGGAATTCGATGTGCCAGTCGGTCTTTCCGATCACACGCTCGATGTGGCGGTGCCTATCGCGGCGGTTGCGCTGGGGGCGTGCATTATTGAAAAGCATCTCACGATGCGCCGTGCCGACGGCGGTCCGGATGCGGCCTTTTCGCTCGAACCGGGCGAGTTCCGCACGATGGTGGAGCAGGTGCGCATCGCCGAGCGGGCCGTCGGGCGGGTCACTTACGAAGTTTCCGCCAAGGAAAGTGCGAGCCGCGTGTTCCGCCGGTCGCTCTTCATCGTCGCCGATGTGAAGGCCGGCGAAGCTTTTACGGCGGCCAATGTCCGTTCCATTCGCCCGGGCAACGGCCTGCACACGCGTCACCTGACTGAGATATTGGGTCGCCGCGCGCCGCGCGATATCGCCCGGGGCACACCGCTGAGTTGGGAATTAATCGGCCAATGATTGCGATCATCGACTACGGCATGGGGAATCTAGGCTCCGTCGCCAATGCCTTCCAAGTATTGGGCGCGGAAGCGAAGATCGTCGCAGACCCCGCAGCCTTGCGCGACGCGTCCGGAATCGTTCTTCCCGGCGTCGGCGCGTTTGGCGACGGCATGCGCAACCTCCACGAACGCGGCTTCGTCGAGGAAATGCAGGCCCAGGTGGTCGAGGGCGGAAAACCCTTTCTCGGGCTTTGCCTTGGCCTGCAGCTTCTCGGCACCACCGGCTTCGAGCATGGAACCCATGCAGGCTTGGGGTGGGTCCCGGGCGTGGTCGACCGACTGGCGGTCCCTGGGGATCTGCGGGTGCCACACATCGGGTGGAACGACGTCCGTTTCGTCAAGACGGACGGCGTCTATGCAGGCCTTGGTGACAAGCAAGTCTGCTATTTCGTGCACAGTTACGCCTTCCAACCCGAGGACCGCAGCGTCATCAGTGGCGTGTGTGACTACGGTGTAGAGTTTGTCGCCAGCATCGCGTGCGGAAATATTCACGCCACGCAATTTCATCCGGAGAAAAGCCACAAAGCTGGCCTGGCGATGCTCCGCAACTGGTCGAACCTCACGAAATCCTGATGCTGAAGAAGCGCCTGATCCCCGTCCTGCTCCTGCAAAATGGACTGCTAGTGCGTAGTGAGCGCTTCTCCATTCACCAGGTGATCGGCAATCCGATTCATGAAGTGGCGCGCTTCAATGAGTGGAGCGTCGATGAGTTGATCTACCTGGATATCAGTCGCGACGATAACTACGATCTCCGCCGCGACGACCACAAGATCCGCGGCTTGAGCGATCCCCTGGCCATCCTCGATGCGGTCAGCAAAACGTGTTTCATGCCGCTCACCTGGGGTGGGCGTATCCGCCACCTCGATGACATGCGGGCGCGGATCAGTCGGGGGGCAGACAAGATCACGCTGAATACCGCCGCAGTGCAGAACCCCGAGTTGATCACGCAAGGGGCTCGAGTCTTTGGCAATCAAGCCATGGTCCTGAGTATCGACAGCCGCCGGCATGACAGCGGGCGACGCGAGGTTTTCATCGAGGGCGGGCGGACGGGAACAGGGTTGGAGCCCGCGGCTTGGGCCCGGGAGGCCGAGCGGCTGGGCGCCGGCGAAATTTTGCTCCAGAGCCTCGATCGCGACGGCACCGGGGAAGGCTACGACTTGGAACTGATTCGTGAAGTGGTTGCG
>JBGGMZ010000517.1:0-2642 GCA_041287745.1 Chthoniobacter sp.
GTAACTTTGGAGGTTACGAAGGATTCCTCCACACGTTGCAAGGGATGCAAATGTCCAGCTCGTTCCCGGCTGGGGATGTAAATCGCCCCATGAAGATCATGTGGGCCCCGGGTACTACTTTGACGACTGGCGCCGATTATGGCGAGACCACGAAACCGGGTGGAGCCATCGTTAAAAACGATTTCGTTCCCAATTATCCTGCCGGCGCCCAAGAGTATTACCCGTTCCAGTCCAGCCTCGGAGCCGTTAAATTCTCTACGTCACAAACCACCTTCGATTTTACGGGAGCCAACGTCATCGTCAGGTTGTATTACGGTGGTAGTAACTCCAACTCGAATTCGCCGGCGTTGCAAACGATCAATCTCAGCTTCCCCAGCGCCACCGGTTGGCCCATTCCGAAAGGTGCGCCCAATACGTTGCAACCGGTAAAAACTCCCGCGTTAACCGTCGCGCCCACGCGTGATGTAACGACTTGGGCGTCGACCAACGATGCCGCGAACTATGGCAGCCCTCCAATCGCCGGCAACCAGGCCAACGGTAGCATTATCGGCCTGCGCCACTACTATTGGACGAACCACGGCTGTTTCTTGTCAGATGCGGCGGTTCTCCGGAATGGTGTGACCACCACGCCGACGGCATATGCTTACACGACGAGTTTGCAGGCATCGTGGTCTCTGGCGACCCGCATCGCCTGGGTCACCCATGTAGCCGGCGATAGCTCCAATCCACATACAAACTCGGCCAGCCAGCCGATATCGCCGGGTTATTGGGGAGATCGCTGGAGATGCATTTTCCAGCCGGGCGACACGGTCCGCAGCGTGGTCTATTGGGATGCCAAGCACGCTGTCTCTCAAGCTGCCTTGAGCGGCGCCGGCCCGATCCGCGGTGGCGATCTTCGTATCGGCGCGCTCTCCACAGTCGTCCAGCCCACGGATTTTGCGCCTCACCCCGATTATGCCAAGCCGTACTCCCGCGCCTGCATCTTGCGCGGTGGCGATGGTGCTGCCGAGTTCCCGGTCGGTAACCTCGCTGCCCAGACTCCAGGATCTGGGGGCTCGCCCGCTCCTATCCTCGCGTTGAGCCCCGATCCGACCAGGGAGGCGGTGCTGGGAAATCACATTTTCCTCGGAAACAGCGGCACTCTGAAGATGCAACCAAGCCGCGCCTTCGGCAACCTTCCTTGGGGCGGCGGCACCAACATTTCGAACACCGCTGGCGTGAATGGCGTAAACCGTCCCGATGGTGGCGGTGCCAATGCTGGTGACTTCGACACCGGGTTGGGAGATTTCCCGGATGGCCCGTTCTGCAACAAGCAGGATGAAGGCAACGTCATCTACAAGTATCTCGACACAAACACGCAGCAGTGGGTCTACCCCATTCCCTATTTCACGGCGACTTGGTCTTATCAGGCACCAGGCAATACCTTCACTTCGCCGAGCCGCCAGATGCCGTCGGCAGGCATGTTTGGTTCGCTGCCTTCCTTCCCGGTGTCGCAAAAGGGGTGGACGACGCTCGCCTTCGCGCCCAATCAAGCGGGGCCAAATCACCCCGGTAATGTGGACCCGAAGGATCATTATCTTCTCGACCTGTTCCAGATGCCAGTCGTGGAACCTTACCCGATCAGCGAACCCTTCTCCACGGCCGGCAAGGTGAACCTGAACTACCGCATTGCGCCCTTTGATTATATTCGCCGCTCCACGGCATTGCGCGGGGCGCTCTATCCGCTGCGCGTTACGGCAGTAAACAGCCAGTATTCGCAACCCAGCGCCAGCGCGAACTATCTCGTCTATAAGACGGGTTTCCCTGCAGGCACACCGCTATCGCAGAACTTCCGTCTCCGCATTGATCGCGACGAAACGATCAAGGCCTTGGACGGGTTCTACGATTCGGGCTCGGGCAACCCGTCGACAGGCTTCTTTAAATCGGCCTCCCAGATCTGCGAGCGCTATTTCTACTCGCAGGATAGCGTCCCGATGAACTATGCCGGTTCACCCACTGCGGAAGACACGAGCATGGCCTTGTGGTGGAAGAGCAACGGCGACCTTACCGGCGACAATGAGCGTGAGAAACCTTACGTCGATCTGTATCCGCGCGTTACGACCAAATCGAACACCTACACCGTGCACGTGAAGGTGCAGACCTTGCGGCAAACCCCCGGTCATCCGACGCAGTGGCTCGAGGGTAAGGATGCCGTGCTCGGCGAGTATCGCGGCTCCGCCACCATCGAGCGCTACATCGATCCGGCCGATCCACGGTTCAACCCGAGCAATATCCCGTCGTACAACCCCGACCTGAAGTCGCTCGAGCCGCTCTACCGCTTCCGCACGGTGTATACGAAGAAGTTCACTCCTTAAGCGGTCCTACGCGGCCTGGCAGAAGCCCTAAATGGCCTGCCACGCTTGTTTCCAAAGAGCGCGAGACCAATCGGTCTCGCGCTCTCGGCTTTTCAGGCCTTCAGCGTAACGGTTGGTCGTTTCATCACGAACCTTGGTCCGGCCCGTACAGTTCCCCGGTTTCGCACATGGCGATCCGGCCACCATAGCGGTTTAAAGTTAAAACTGTGGTCGCTGCTGCCATCCCGCCGAGGCGGGCGGAGGGTGGGAGAGTATTCACTGTCCACCGTCCTCCACACGGCGGCAGAG
>JBGGMZ010000518.1:0-6768 GCA_041287745.1 Chthoniobacter sp.
GCGGCGGCAGCCCCAAGAATTTCATGCTGCAGACGGAGCCACAGATCCAGGAGGTGCTCGGGATGGGCCAATCACGCATCTCCAGCCACCTCGCGCAACTCCGCCAGGCGGGCCTCGTCCGCGACCGCCGCGCGGGAAAGAACATCTACTACGCACTGGCCGACGAACGCGCCCACGCCGAGCTCGGCTCCATCATCGAAGCCGCGGCCAAGGAAATGCCCGAGGCTGCCCGCGACCAGGCCGCGCTGAAAGTCGCCCTCAAGAAACGCGACGACAAAGCACGCGAATACTTCAACCAGCTCGCTGGTAAATTTGGACGCGCCTATTGCCCCGGACGCACGTGGGACGCCGTCGCACACATGCTCTTCACCCTCGTGCCATCATCCATCGTCATCGCCGACCTCGGCGCGGGCGAAGGCACGCTGGCCCAGCTGATGGCCAAGCGCGCCAGGAAAGTCATCGCCATCGACAACTCGGAGAAAATGGTCGAGTTCGGCTCCGAGCTGGCGAAGAAACACGGCTTCAAGAATCTCGAGTATCGCTGGGGCGAAATCGAGGAACCGCCCATCCCCGCGGGCAGCGTGGATCTCGCCCTGCTCAGCCAGGCGCTGCATCACGCAGCCGCTCCGCAACGCGCCATTACCGCCGCGTATCAGATCTTGAAAAAGGGCGGCCGCATCGCCGTGCTCGACCTGCTGGCGCATCAGTTCGAAGAGGCACGCGAACTCTACGCCGACCGCTGGCTCGGCTTCAGCGAGGCGGAGTTGCACGAGTTCCTCGAGACCGCCGGATTCCGCGAGATCGAGGTCCACGTCGTCTCGCGCGAAGTGCAGCCGCCGCATTTTCAAACTGTGCTCGCGACCGGGGTGAAGTAAACGAGAGGGCGTATGCTTCGCCATCTCGCCTGCCTTCTCATCCTCGCGGTCACCGCGCCACTCGCCTCCGCCGCCTGGGTTCTGCAGGAAAGCGCACCCCGTTCGGCACCGGCAGGCCTGACCTTTACCGAGCGCCGCGTGCAGGGCGACAACGGCGGCGCCACGCTCTGGGTCATCACTTTCGATCCGAAAGCGCACGCCTTCGCCGTGATGGACAATCCGGAGGGCAAGTTCGACCTCGGCAGCGCCTCGGAAAAACGCGGCGCCCTCGCCGGGGTGAATGGCGGTTACTTTCATCCAGATCGCACACCGCTGGGCCTCGTCGTGCGGCAGGGTGTGGAGATTCATCCGCTGGAAAAAGCAAAGCTGCTCAGCGGCCTTCTCACCGTCACACCGACCGCCATCACCATCCAGCGCCCGGCCGCTTTCAAAAGCTCACCCGCCGTGCGCGAGGCACTGCAGGCCGGGCCGTTTCTGGTCGAAAAGGGCAAAGCCATCGTGGGCCTCGAAGCCACGCGAGACGCCGCGCGCACCGTGGTCATCCAGAATGACAAAGGCCACTTCGGCTTTCTCATTTGCAAAAGCGCCACCCTCGCCGGCATGGCCGACCTGCTGGCCACACCCGGGATCTTCCCCGAGGGCAAGATCGTCAAGGCGATGAATCTCGACGGCGGCACGAGCACTGCGCTGTGGGTGCGCGGCACGCCTTCTTTCTATGCGCGCGAGTGGAAGAGCGTGCGCAATTACCTGGCGATCGTGCCGCGGTGAAGACGCGCTGCCTGCTGCTCGCTTTTCTTGCGTTGCTGGCCAGCGCCGTCTTTTCGGAGGCGCACCCGCTCCTGCAAAATGTGATGTGGGTGCAGTTCGAGCCGACGCGCCTTCATGTGGCGGTCAATGTCTCCGTGCGGGAGATCGCCGTCGCGCAAAGTCTCTCGGGCAAGGACGACAATTTCGACAGCACTGCGCTCGGCGCCGCGGCGGGGAAGCACGGCGACTATGTGCTGCGCCATCTCGCGATCAGCGCAAACGGCCAGCCGCTCAGCGGCAAGGTGCTGCAGATCACCGACCCGCCCGTGCTCTCGGAGCCGGAAAAGACTTACTACCAGTACGAGCTGGAATTTCCCTTCACCGGTCCGCCGCCAGACAAGGTGACGATTACCGAGGATATGCTCCGCGAGTGGTCCTACGCCATCGGCACACCGTGGGACGTCAATTACATCGTCCGGCTCAAGCGCTCCGGCTCGGATGAAATCACCGCCGATCTCCTGCTCCGGCAACAGCCGAAGGATTTCGCGACCGGCTGGGAAACCGCTCCAGGACAAGCCCCGCCGCCCCCCGCGCCGGGTGGTTGGCATACTTTCCGCGAGTATTTCTGGCATGGTGTGATGCACATTCTCACCGGGTGGGATCACCTGCTCTTCGTCGCCGCGCTGGTCCTCGCTGCGGCCAGCTTTTGGGAAATGGTGAAGGTCATCGCTGCTTTCACCCTGGCCCACACCATCACACTTACGCTCTCCGTCTTCGCCATCTTCCGCCTGCCGCCGTGGGTGGTGGAGCCGGTCATCGCCCTCAGCATCATCTTCGTCGCGGTGGAGAATATCGTCCGGCCGCGCGATGCGCACTCGTGGGTGCGGCTGGCCGTGGCCTTCGGCTTCGGGCTCATCCATGGGCTCGGCTTTGCCGGCGGGTTGCTCGATGCCATGGAAGGGCTGCCGCGCATCGGCACGTGGATCGCGCTGATCGCTTTCAGCCTCGGCGTGGAAGTGGGGCATCAGGTCGTGGTCCTGCCGCTCTTCGGCGCGCTGGCCGCGGGGCGAAAGCAGTTACACGAGCGCTTCACCCGCCCGGCCCTGCGCTACGGCTCACTGCTCATCTCACTCTGCGGCGTCTACTATCTCTGCGTGGCCCTGCACGAACAGTTCTTCGCCCGCTGAACCGACATAGCAGATTCACCACGAAGACACGAAGAAGAGAAAGACTCCGCAACCAGTCGCCATCGGAGACCTTGTCTTCACTTCGTGCCTTCGTGTCTTCGTGGTTCAAATCCCCTTCCCCGCCACTGATTCCGCCTTGCGCCCGCTGGCGTTCCTCCGCAGCGTCGGCGCTCCATGTCGATCGCTTACCCCATGCTTGTGCCGCTCGGTTCGGCGCTGGGGTATGCCTTTGCGGCGCTCATGCTCAAGCGTGGCACGCAGGGCGCGGGACCGTGGCGGGTGAATTTCACCACAAACTGGGTTCAGGCCACGCTCTTCTCCCTGCTCTGGCTGGCGCCGACGGCCCACGCGGTGAGCCTGGGCAACGCGAGCCATGCGGTCATCTCGGGGACCATTTTCTTCATCGGCCAGATCTTCACCTTTCTTGCACTGAGCCGCGGCGATGTCTCCGTGGCCACGCCGGTGCTAGGGTCGAAGGTCGTCTTCGTCGCCCTCTTCAGTGCGGCGCTCGGCACCGAGCACATCAGTACCACCACCTGGCTCGCCGTGCTCCTCACCGCGGGGGCCACGGCGTTGCTCAGCCTCGGACATCCGCATGCGGACAAAGCGGCCATCCTGCGCAGCCTGGTCTATGGCTTCAGCGCAGCGGCGTTTTACGCGCTCACCGATATCACCCAGCAACACTGGGTGCCGGCGTGGGGATTCCCGCACTACGTCGCCACGCTCTTTCTGACCGTCGCAGTGCTTTCGCTCACGCTTCTTCCCCTCATCCGCGGCGATGGACGCGAAGTCTCCGCCACGAGCTGGCGCTGGATCGTCGCCGGCGGCTCCACCCTGGCCGTCCAGGCGTGCGGCGTGGCGTGGGCCATCGTCACCATCGGCGCTACCTCGACCAATGTGCTCTACAATTCCCGCGGCCTCTGGAGCGTGGTGCTTGTCTGGACGATCGGCAGTTGGTTTGGCAACGCCGAGCGCGGTCATGGCCGGGCGGTGATGCTGCGCCGCTTCGCCGGGTCGACGCTCCTGCTGGGGGCGATCTTCCTGATCGCACATCGGTAGAGGGGAAATTCAACCACAGAGGCACAGAGAACACAGAGAGTAGGAAAAGGAGCCAAGGCGGAAGCCCTCCGTGTTCTCTGTGTCTCTGTGGTCCAATTTCATTGGCCTGATTTAATACGCGCTTTTAGCCGTAACGATGCAGTTGAATTAGCCACGAATGAACATGGATTGAGCAATCCGAGGTGAAATCGGGATGTGCCGTGGCGCTCACCTTTTGGTGAACGGATCTCGCCCGCTTTCCGCTTCTTCTCCCCATCCGTGTCCATCCGTGGCTCAATTGCATTGATCCGGCTTTGATAAGGATCGCCAGGGATCGGCGATGAGTAATCACCCGCACTTGCACCTGAGGACAAATCGATCTTACCTACCGCTACCTCCCATGGCCCGCTGCCTCCTCCTCCTTCTCAGCCTCGCTCTCCTTCACACTCACGCCATCGCGGCGGCCATTTTCGCCCCTGGCGATCTTGTCCGCGCCACCAAGGGCGAGATGCTGCAGCTGGAGGGCAAAAATTTCGTCGGTGCGGCCAAGGGACAGGAATTCTCTGTGCTCCAGCAGGACGCCGCCCGCGGAGTCGTGGTCGTGTATTTCTATAAAAAGGATGGCCCGCCCATTGCCGTGACCATCCCGGCCGATGCCGTGGAAGCCGCCCCGCGCGATGGCTGGCTCGATCTGCTCGCCAGCATGGAAGCCTTCCGCGACCAGCGCTACGACGCCTCGCGCCAACTCCTTGCGCGCTCGGCGCAGGATGAAAAGTACCGCCCCCTCGTCGCGGCACTGGCTCCCCGCCTGCAGGGCGCCATTGCCTCGCGCAGCGCGGGATCGCTCGCCACCTTGCGCGAAACCGCCGCTCAACTCGAGAAGCTCGGCCATCCCTGCCTGGCCCTCGCGCTGGACGAAGGCGTCGATCGCCTCGGCGGCACGACTGCGCCGGCCACCAAGCTGAACCGCGCCGAGCTCAGCCAGCGCGTCGCCACGAGCACCCGCGCGCTCGCCCGCACCCGGCAGGCCATGGCCATGCACTGCCTCACGAATGCCGACGAGGAAATCCGCATCGGGCTCGAGGCGGAACCGAATCGCCCGGAGTTCAAGGCCCTCCAGGTCAAAGTGCAAAAGGATCTCGCCGAGGCCCAGCAGGACTACGAGAACGCCGACAACTATCGCCGCAAATTCAAGGGGACGCCGCACGCGCTCACCGCCCTGGAGATGGGGCTGAAAGTCTGCGCGGATCACCCCAAGCTGATCGCGCTGAAAAAGGAGATGGGAGGCGCCTTCGAAGCCGGCACCTCACCGCCGGTGGATGCCGCCTTCCTCGCCGCGGCGGGGAGCGGCGATGCCAATATGCTGCGCGAGGGCCACAGCCTCTACACGAACCGGTGCACGGAGTGCCATGATCTCGAGCTAATCGATTCGCGGACCATGACGAGCTGGGAACGCATGGTCGGCAGCATGTCGCGCCGCGCCGGGCTGAATGATGAGCAACAGGCGCGCATTCTGGCCTACATCACAGCAGCGCAGAAGGTCGTGCAATCGCGGCCTCCGGAGTAGCCGGGCTTGGAAAGGTGGGATTTTCCCGAGGCCGGTGATTGGAAGAATTAAACGCAGAGACGCAGAGGCGCAGAGATGCCGGGCCGCTCTCGGTCGCTGAACACCGCTCGATCTGAGGTCCGAGACGGCTGGAAGCGCCGCTGGTGCGAATCCTAAGCATGAAAATCCGCCTTCGTTCCATTTGCGCCAGTGTGTTCCTGATGGCGATGGCCAGTCACGCGGCGCCGCCCAAGAAAGATCATCAACAGATCGAGCAGAATACGCGGCTGCAGATCTTCCTCGATAACGCGAACTTCGGCCCGGGCAAGATCGACGGGCAACAAGGTGAATTTACGCAAAAGGCCCTCGCCTTTTATCGGCAGGCCAAGGATCTGCCCACCGTCGCCCCGGCCAAGCCCAAGGCACCGGTGGACACCACCGGGCTGGACCTCTCCGGCGTCGAACCGGTCTTCACCACTTACACGATCACGGCAGATGATCTGGCAAACGTGGGCGAACTGCCCAGCGGGCCGGAGGCGCAGGCCAAGGTGAAGCGCCTGCCCTATGCGAATGTCGCCGAGGGCATCGCGGAAAAATTCCATTGCGACCTCAAGTTTCTCAAAGAACTGAACCCGAAGAATACCGAGAAGCTGAAGGTAGGCGACCAGGTGACGGTGCCGAATGTGAAGCCTTTCGAACTGAGTGAGGTAAAGTCGCTTCAGCCGGGCTCGGAAGCGAAGGCGGTGACGGCGAATGAGCTGGGCGAGGACAAGGATAGCGGCCCGACCAAAACAGAGGCACCGAAAGAGGGCGACACGGCGAAGCTTTCCCTGCACGTGAGTGTGAAAGATGAGATGCTGGAAGTGCTCGCAGACAACAAAGTCGTCGCGGCGTTTCCGGTGACCGTCGGTTCACAACAGACCGTCTCGCCGATCGGCAACTGGACGATCAAAGCCGTGGCGAAGCTGCCGAACTTTCGTTACGACCCGCTCATGCTGCAGAAAGGCGAGCGCGGCTCCAGCTTTCACATGCTCCCGCCGGGACCGAACAATCCGGTGGGTGTCGTCTGGATCGCGCTGAACAAAAAGGGCATCGGCATCCACGGCACGAATGATCCCGACTCCATCGGTCGCAGCGCGAGCCATGGCTGCATCCGGCTGGCCAATTGGGACATCGTGAAACTGGCTGCGATCGTGAAGGCCGGCGTGCCGGTGACGGTGGACGATGTGAGCGGGATTTCCTCCGCGCCCGCTGCCGCAGCGGCGAAACGATGAGCACCGGCGTGGCTACTGCTCCCGCGACCACCGGCGCCGCAAAGAAAACCGGTTCCCGCCGCGGTGAGGCCAGCCTCGTCTGGGTGGGACCCTACAAGCTC
>JBGGMZ010000519.1:0-4844 GCA_041287745.1 Chthoniobacter sp.
CAAGCAAAGCTGTGGCAAAGGCGGTAAGCCGCATCGTCGCGGTGCTTCTACTCATTGACCTCTTCCAGGTACTCGGCTTCCAGGCGGATGTCGTTGCGATACCCGCCGAAGCGGTGGTCGATGTCCTCACTCACGTCGAGCACGAAAAGGCCATGGGAGTCGATCTCCTCGACTCGGTAAAGCCGCCCAAGGCAGAACTCGAAAACGCGACGACTCTCGGCGGGCAACTCCGAAACCCAGGCGGGCATTTTGATGAACCGGACCTTGCTGCCGGATTGAATCATAGGTGAAAGAGGGCGACGCGAGGCGGGAGCCTGCCTGCAATTTATGCCTGAAACGGAGCAGGGCGATGCCAAATCGAGGAAAGAGAAGAATTCTGGCGTCGTGTATTCCTCCTCAAACTTATCCCCTTGCTCCTCGCGCGCGATTCGCTGAATCTCACGCCCGTTTTTCCCATCCATTTCACGCCCAAACCCCGAAGTCCCCACGTATATGAAAACTCCCATTCGCGTTGCCGTCACCGGCGCGGCCGGCCAAATCGGTTACTCGTTGCTTTTCCGCATCGCCTCCGGCGCGATGTTCGGCCCGGATCAGCCGGTGATCCTGCACCTCATCGAGATCGAGCCCGCACTGCCGGCTCTCGGCGGCGTGGTCATGGAACTCCAGGACTGCGCGTTTCCGCTGCTGAAGGGGATCGTGCCCACGGCGAATCTCGATGAAGGCTTCGCCGGTGTGAACTGGGCGCTGCTCGTGGGCTCGGTGCCGCGCAAGGCGGGCATGGAGCGCAAGGATCTGCTCGGCATCAATGGCAAGATCTTCATCGGCCAGGGCAAGGCGATCGAGAAGAACGCGGCGGCCAACGTGCGCGTCCTCGTGGTCGGCAACCCGTGCAATACGAATTGCCTCATCGCCATGAACAACGCCAAGGGCATCCCGGCGAACCGCTGGTTTGCCATGACGCGCCTGGACGAAAATCGAGCCAAGATGCAGCTCGCGCTGAAGGCGGGCGTGGACGTGACGAGCGTGACGAATCTCGCCATCTGGGGCAACCACTCGGCGACGATGTTCCCGGACTTTTACAATGCCCGCATCGATGGTCGTCACGCGACCGATGCCATTGCCGACGTGCACTGGCTGCAGAACGAATTCATCAGCACCGTGCAGCAGCGCGGGGCGGCCATCATCAAGGCGCGCGGCCTTTCCTCCGCGGCCTCCGCGGCGAATGCGGTGGTGGACACGGTGCGCTCGCTCGTCAACCCCACGCCGGACGGCGACTGGTACAGCGTGGCGGTGCATTCGGAAGGCCAGTACGATATCGAGCCGGGCCTCATCACTTCGTTCCCGATTCGCACGAATCAGGATGGTTCGTGGGAGATCGCCAAGTGGGTGCCAGTCGGCGATTTCAGCCGGACGAAGATCACGGCCACGATCAACGAGCTGAAGGAAGAGCGCGAGCTCGTCCGCGAGTTGCTCGGGTGAGCGGACCTCGGCGCCGGCCGGGGTATTCCTTTTAAACGCAGAGACGCGGAGACGCAGAGGGAAGAATTTACTCTCTTCCTTTCTGCCACTCCTCGCGCGTTGTCATGCCGAGCAGAGTGTAACGAAGTCGCAGAATCCCGCGCTATACTGCGTGGCGGCAGTGGGCTCCGTTTTGGAGAGCGGTCGGTTACTTCTTGAGATCTTTCAGGTCGATGCCGAAGCGCCGCTTTGGCGGATTCGCGGTGGTTTCCCGATAGCGAATGCCATCCCAGACGATGAGCTTGAGCGGCTCATCCTCTTTGGAAATGCTGCGGATGTACTGATATTGCATCATGTCGTCCGTGCGATAGCCGTCCAGCGCCACGACCACGTCGCCGGCTTTGAGCTTGGCGGCGGAGACGTATTGGTTGTTGCCGTTGAGGATCGTGCCCACTTTGGGTGGCTGCTGGAAATCGGCCAGCGCTGCTTTCTGCATGCCGTCCGGAAAAATCCTCTTCTCGCTGGCCGCGACTCGCTTTTCGTATTCGGGGTCGGCGCCGCGTTGCCGCACGTAGAAGGCGGTGAGCGGTGCTTCGTCCTCATAGCGCTCGGAGATCTTTTCAAAATGATCTTCCGCTTCCTTGAGTTTGCCGCGGCGCTCCATGAGCGAGGCCATCACCTCCAAACCGCGGAAGGAATAGACGTCCGCGGCCATCTTCGCGACGGCCAGGGCTTGGTCCGGCTTGCCGTGATCCTCGAGATACGTCACCAGCCACTCACAATTGTTCGATGCATGGACGCGGTCATCGCCGAGCTCCACGCCCTTTTGAAACGCGTCCGCGGCCTGTTCGGGCTGCTGGTGCGCCACATACCAATTTCCAAGTTTGAAGTATTCATCGGGATCGAGTTCGCAAACGCGCTGTGTGGCCTCAGCATATTTCGCCGGATTGGATTTCTGTGCGTCGGCGACCTTGCGCATCGCGCCGATTTGATAGCCCACGATATTCTTGTAGGCGGCCTCCGCCACGTCCGCCGGTGGATGATCGCCATACGTTTTCCAGACCTGCCCGAAGGTGACGCGATAGTCGTAGGGGGCCATTTCCACGAGTTTCGTCCACCACGGGTCTTTGCCACTGGGCAGGACGAAGCCGCTGGAGCGCTGCTCGAAGTGATACGTCGTGCCGAAGGGCAGCAGCGGTGTAAACCACGCGTCGGGATTGCCAACTCCCAGGCGCGGCATGTTTTTGCCGCAAGGCCGGAGGCAGTCTTCCCATGGGGCGGCCGTGACGAGCTCGGGGTGGTCTTTGATCAGTGCGTTGATGCGCTCGCTGATCGCTTTGCAATCTTTCGGGTCTTCGCTCAATTCACGCTCGAGCAGTGGGAAGAGCTGCAGGGTCGAAAAGTTGAGCTTCACGAATTTCTGCACGTCACGGAATTCCGGCACGCCCCAGCGGTCACGCATGAACTCGTTGCAGGCGCGGATGGCCTGGCAGAGATGGCGCTGATGTTGCGCGCTCCAGAGATCCCAGCCGAGCACACTTACGGCGCCTTTTGCCGTAGAGCGCCCGGCGGGCTCAGCAAGCGCCTTGACCACCTGATTGTCATCGAGGCCAGTGCCGAAAAACTCCTTCCAGTCCGTATGCAGGCTGCTGATTTCCATCTCGATCGCGTCCTTGGCGAAGCCGTGCCCGACTTCCACGCCCACATCCCCGCTCTCGTTGACCAGTCGGCGCCAATCGTGAATCGGCGCGGGCTTGAGTTTCGAAATCCATCGAATGGCGGATTGGGTGCCTACGCAGCGGACACGGGCGCGGAAGGCCTGCTGGGCTTCGAGCACCACGGCGGAATCGGTCTCCGCTCTCCAGTCGCTCGTATTATAGAGGCGCAGAGCGCGGACCCATGTGCGGGCTGCGGGAGCGTCGGTGGAAATGCCGGCCAATGCTTCGAGCGCGGTGTTCTCTCGACCGGCGAGCGTTTGCAAGGCTGCATCGGCGAGCGGGCGGACTGCGCCGGCAGCCTGTGGCTGCAGTGCACGGGCGATGGCAAGGTGCGCTGCCGTACGGCACAGCTCGCGGCGGGTGTCGCTGAAATCACCGGCGGCTTCGTGCAGGGCAAAAGTCGCGGTGACGAGAGCGGCCTGCTCGTGCAGGCTGGCGTCGAGCGGCGCCTTCGTGAGCGCTGCGGAGAGACGCTTGCTTTCCTTGATGAGGGTTTCCGGCGTGAAGCTCGTCAGCGCTGGCAGGAACTCCGCTGGCGCAGCGGATGGAGCACCGGGAGTCAGCTTCCACGTGCTGACCAGCTTTTGCGCCCAGGCGGTGTAATCCGCTGGAGACCAAATGTATTCCTTCGCCTCGAAGGCGATAGTCGCTTCCGCCCCATCGACTTTGGCTTTCAGCTCGTAGGCCGGGCCCTTGGCATTTTTATGTTTGGCCGAAAATTCCGCCTGACTGGTGGGGTTCTTCGCGAAGGCGAGAAGCTCCGCGATATCGCGTGCAGTTTCGTCTACGAGCCATGCCTCTTCGTTGGCGAAGCGCCAGTGCGAGGTATCGGCTTTCACCGCCGAGGGGGAGTCCAGTTCATTTTCGCCGGCTTTCATGAGCCGCTGATAGTTGGACCATCCGATATAAATCGCCGCGGGCAGGAGAATGACCAACAGCCAGACCGAAACTTTCCGGGAAGAAGCACTCATAGATACAATGTGGGGACCGCGGGGGAACCTCTAGCGAGCCGGGTCCGCCGCCGCCAAGCCTGAATGCGTAGGGCGCGCCATTTTCACAAACACCTGGTAGTGTCTTAATTTGAAATTACTCCACAGAATCACGGGCTTTTATAGATCGAGCCCGGGAACCTTTGGCATTACCGGGTCGGTTCGGTGCGCGTCCTCCACCTCCCTTAGGATTCTATCCGCCCAGAGCCTCTCCCCGGGTATCCAAAGATATATATACCGCCAAATGATTTGACCCATGCCGGGAACATCATCACGCAACCACATCAAAGGGGCATAGATGGAATTTACCCATTTCGACATTTCGACCGTTCTTGGGTGCATTTCCGCATCGATTCGATACGCAGGCCCGATCGACAGCGGGTAAACGACGAACACCGCGCACAATAGTGCGGCAATCAGGTGGCGTGGTTTCATTTCCGCCGATGCTGCCACGTTCAGCGGTGCTTTCCAAATTAAGACACTACCAAACGCATATTACGCGAACGCGTGAATGGCTCGGAACGTTTTTTCCAATCAGAGTGAGATCGGTGGGGTTGAGTGTTCGCTACCCCACACTTCATGAAGTTCTTCCCGTCTACGTCCGGCGCCGCGTTGGTTGCGGCAGCGTTGTTCCTCATTCCGCTCCTTTCTCGCGCCGAGCAAAATCTGCCGCCGGTCT
>JBGGMZ010000520.1:0-12103 GCA_041287745.1 Chthoniobacter sp.
ACACCGTGCGTCGCGTTGAGGCCCGCGAGCAGCACGCCGTCGCCGCAACCCAGGTCGAGAAAAGTGCCGATGCGCTCCCCACGGGCCACGCTGATGAGTTGAAGCATCACGTCGATCTGCTCGATGCTCAACGGGACGGCGCCGCGAACGTTTTCCAAAAACTTCGCGACGAAATTAGGATTTTGCCAACTGGAAGGATCTTCAGGCACCGGGGCGATCATGAAAGATAGGCAGTCTGGGAAATGTGCAAAAGAAAAAGGGACCGGCGTGAACCGGTCCCTTCTCTTAAGCAGTGATGATGCCGTTATTGCGTGGGAATACTAAGTATTCCGCTGGCCTCAGGCCTCCATCGGCCCGTTGATGCCGCCTGTCTCTTCCTCGCCGCTGACATGCAGCGCCTTATAACCACCGGTGGCCTTGAAGTAGAGGATCAACAGTAGATAAAGTACCGCCATCGTCGCGGGGATTGCCGCGGTAATCTTCAGCGCGCTACGACCGCCATGGAGGTCGGACTCGTGGACTTGCTTTTCCTCGGGAGTCATCTGATCGGCAGCTTTTTCGCGCAGCGGGTTCACCTTCGAGCCATCGAGACCCTGGATGGATTTGAAGATCAGAAAGCCGTTGGAGCCTTCGGCTTTGTATGAATCGTAAATTGCGGGTGCGTTCTCACGAAGCGATTCGGAGGCCGCGCGGTCCTGACAGTAGCCGATTCCCGGGCCACCAAGGAGACCGGCAGAGAGCATGCCGATGCCGCCCATGGCGCCGATGACGATGGCGCCGCCTTTTGGGAAACGCTCAGAGGCGACGGCCAGCATGGTCGGCCAGAGGAAGGTCTTGCCGAATCCGTAAACGGTCAGCGAGATCACCACGAAGGCGACCGTTTGCGCACCGCTGAGCAAAGTCAGACCGAGGGCACCACAGCAGGCGCCGGCCAGGAGCAGCCCGAGCGGGGAGATCCGCTCGACGATCGGGCCGGCAAAGAAACGCAGGGCGAACATCAATGCAGACGTATAAACGAAGAGGTAGAGCCCGCCTTGTTTGCTGCCGACGATATTGCCCGTGATATTGCTGATCCAGGAATCCGTGCCGAGTTCGACATAGCCGAGCAATGCGTGGATCACGAGCAGAACGAGGAGCAGGGGTGCTGCGAATTGCGCGAGCATCTGGCCCATGGGAACACCCGCCGAAGCGGCTTCGGATTTCGGGAATTTTTGGCCTAAACAAATCAGACCGTAAGCGACCACCGGCACGAGGAAGATCGACACGCGGACCTCCCACGAGGCGCTATTCATGACCGCCGCAAACAAAGCGCCGAGCACCAGACCAGCTGGCCAGCCTGCGTGCAAAACATTCAAGTAATGCGCTTTGTTTTTTGGAAAGAGTGTCGCCGTGAGTGGATTCACCACGGCTTCGGCCAGACCGTTGCCGATGGCGAACATGAAGGTGCCAATGAAGAGCATCCAGTAGGCGGCCTGCTGCGCGCCAGCGGGATTGCTTTGTAACATGGACTTGTAGACCGGCGTCGCCGCGATCATGACCACTGCGGAGAGGAAGTGCATGACGAAGGCCGTGACCAGGAGTTTGCCGTAACCGACTTTGTCCGCTACGAGCGCGCCGAGCAGGATGATGATCCCGAAGCCGGTGAGACCGCCACCGGTGATGCTCCCGAGCTGGGTTTGGGTGAAGCCGAAGGCCGCGCCCCAATCGGAAAGGATGCCGCCGCGCGCGCCGAAACCGACACCGGCAGCGAGAATGGCCATGAAGCCTGCGAGCAGCAGGCGTTTTGCGTTAGGTGCTATTGCTTCTTCGCTCATGGAATTTTTGGGATGTTTGGTGGTGGGGTTGGGTGGTACATTTTTACAAGCTCCAGATGGGCAGCTTCACGATCTTGCCGCCGGCGAGGGCGGATTCGTGGGCGCAGAGGCCGACGCCGGTCCAGTTGGCGGATTGCTTCGCATTCGGGAAGGGATCGCGATCGGTGATCAGCGCATCGATCATCTCGTGGACGAGATGCGGGTGGCTGCCGCCGTGGCCGGCGCCTTGCACGAAGCTGCGGTGCGATTTCTTGCCGGTGCCTTTGCCGCCATACACACCGCCGGTGGTGTAGGCCTGGATGGCTTTCGGGAGGCGCTTGGCGAAGTCGGGTGTCTTGACCAGCTTCGGAATCTTCGGCTCGGGAAGCTTGGCGGTGTGCAGTACGAGCGGCTCGTGCTCGACGAGCGGCCACTCGACGCTCGCTTTGCTGCCGTAGACGTCGATGGATTCGCGATATTGGCGGGCGGTATCGAAGAGACTGCGAATGATGCGCGCGCTGACGTCGCTGCCGGCATACTTGATGTGCGCCGTCTCGACAGCGAACGAACTGCCGTAATGCTTGATGAGTTCCTTGCGGACGGTGCCGGAGCCGAAGCAGCTCACGTATTCCGCGGGCGCGCCGACGAGGCCGGAGACGGGACCGACGCAATGCGTGGCGTACCACATCGGAGGGAGGCCGGGCCAGTAGTTCGGCCAGCCATCCATGTCCTGCTGATGCGAGGCCTGGACGAACTGGAGCTTGCCCAGCTTGCCGCTGTCGAGCAGCTCCTTCATGTAAAGATACTCGCGGGCGTAGACGACGGTCTCGGCCATCATGTACTTCAGGCCGGTCTTCTTCACGAGATCGACGATCTGCTTGCACTCGGCGAGATTGGTCGCCATGGGCACCGTGCAACTCACGTGCTTGCCAGCCTTCAGCGCGGCGATGGATTGCCAGCCGTGATCGGGGATGGGTGAATTGATGTGGACGAGATCGACTGCGGGGTCCTTCAGCAGGTCTTCAAACTTGGTGTAGCGCTTCTCGATTCCATAGGCATCGCCGACCGCATTCAGCTTCTCCGGTGTACGCTGGCAGATGGCGTACATATTGGCGTTCGGATGGCGCTGATAGATAGGGATAAACTCCGCGCCAAAGCCGAGGCCGACGATGGCGACGTTGATTTTCTTGGAAGGCATGGAATGGGGAAGCGACCGCGCTTTTTGGGGGCGAAGCGGGTCGCATAACAGCGGGGTGTTTCGGCAGTGTCAATGGGGAAAATGAGCACTGGCGGGCTTTGCCGGACGATAGGGTTTTCCGGTGGTGGCGAGCTTGTCTTTTTGCGTCAGATTCCGGTGTGATTGCGACATGATGTTTCATGTCGGTGCCCAACCCCGCTTGGCGGCAGGGCGCGCTGGCAAACAGCCCGGCTTTCCTTGCGCTTTTGTAAACCGCTGCCGCGGAATTCCGGCGATGAGCCGCCGGCGAGGGCTACGCCAGCTTGGTCTCGGGAATGGGAGTCTCGGCTCCCTGTTCTCCCCGGAGTTCGTCGATGATGAAAGCCTTGCAGCGCGGGCACTCGCCTTTCTGGCCAAGACGGTTGTCGCGCCGGTCGTAAAGAGACCCTCCGCAGCGAGGGCAGACAAAACCCAAGGCGAGACTTTGACGGGCGGCCGCGTGAAGGACATACACTAACCCGGCGACCGCGACGGCAATGGCGAGGTCGAGTGAAATGTAAAGTCCGTTTGCCCAGCGCGTCTGAATGTCGATACCGGCGGTAGCGATGATCGCTAATCCTAGAATGATGACCCGCCAATTGTGCGAACGCGCCAAAGTGCGGCGCATTTCGGCAAGTTTCGGAGGCAAAGTGTAATTCGACATGGCTCGAGCAGGAGCGGTCGCGAGAACGGATGTGCCCGGTCGCCTTCGCCTCCTACGGGGTGTGCGGCGGAGCCGGCGAAATCGCAGCCGCCTGCGCTGTCCCCTCGATCATGGGCAGCACGGCCCAGGAGGGAGTGGCATTCTTCACCACCATCTGCAGGTCGAGCTGCTTGCGATGGCCATCGTCGTCGTAATAGATCGATTCGGTGTTGTTCACGATGCCGATGACGGCGCCGTGCTCATCCAGCACCGGGCAGCCGCTCGATCCCTTGGCAAAATCGGCGGTGATGGTCATAAACGCTTCCACGCCGCCGGTGGTGCGCCAGAGGGTGTGGCGAGCGACGTAGCCGGTGGAGAGCAGGAAGAAACGATCGTCTGGGTGACTCATCACGAAGACCGGGGAGCCGGTCGGGGCCGCTTCGTGGGCGAGGGGCAGGGTGGGGAGGTCGACGCCTTCGGGCAGGTCGAGTTGCAGGATGGCGAGATCATTCACCGGCTCATAGGCAAGCACCTCGCGAATCGGGAAGACGCGGCCATCGCGGGTGAGCGCGCAGAAGCCCTTCGCACCTTTGTCCTTGGCCACGTGCAAGCTGGTGAGGCACACGCCGGGGGCGATCATGAACCCGCCGCCGGCTACGTTGAAGCTGATCTGCTGCTTTTTCGCCTCCTTGGAGAATTCACCGAGGACGAGCGTCGCCGCTTCGGCCCGCGCGGCAATGGCCGGGCCGGCGAGCTTCTCGGTGGGCGCAGTGGGGAGTTGCAAACCGCAGACGTGCCGCTCGAAGTGAAGCGGGTTGACGCGCTTGTCGGTGTACAGCTTGCGGCTCTCCGCTTCGAAATAGAGCTCGAGCTCGCGGTCATCGAAAGCCTGACCGGTGACGGGGATGCGAGGCTGGAGTAGTTTCTCTGCCGGCGCCTTGGCCTTGGTCTTCTCTGCAGTGGCGGCAGAGCGGGGGGCCTGCGCGCACACTAGCCGGGCATCGAGTGCGATGACAGTGGTGATGAAGAGGACGGCTAGCGACCGGGTCATGGCAGGCATGGTCGATGATATCGACTCGGATTTCCAGTATTGCACATTAAAAAACCGTAACGCCGACCGTTTCCGGTCGGCGTTTTTGGAATTTTAGAAATCGCCGGGGAGGTTTCCCCCTTGAGGCGGCCCGGTCCGCCGTAAATGGCTTACTGTTGCTCGGGGACCGGAGTGGCCTTCGGCTTGGAGTGGAACCAACCGGTCTTCTTCGGAGCGGGCGGCACGCCGGGTTTCGGATAGTCGGCTGCGACCTGGCGCTCGGAGGTGGGCACGAGGCGGTGGGCGCCCTTGGCGTTGTTGCGCCAGCCGTTCGGGTCGGCGTATTCCTCACCGCTGTGGTGCAGGCCAGTCACCTGGTCTTCGAGGCCAGTGCCGTAGCCCTGCTTCACGACCGTCGGGGTGACGAAGATGAGCAGGTTACGCTTGGTGCGCTGGTTGAGGCGCTCCTGGAAGGCATAGCCGAGGATCGGGATATCGCCGAGGACCGGGACCTTGGTGCGGCCCTTGGTGACTTCATCCTGGAGCAAGCCGCCGATCGCCAGCGTATCGCCGCTCTTGATGAGCACGTTGGAATCCAGCGTGCGCTTGTCGATGACCGGGCTGGTCACCGTGGCGCCGCTGAAGGTGAAGGTCGCATCGGCCACCTTGTTGCTGATTTCCGGCTGAACGATCATGGAGATGAAGTCGTCCTTATTGATCGAAGGCGTGACGATCAGCGTGTTGCCGAACTCCTTGTCCTGGAACCCGCTGAACACGGCTTGAGCAGTCTGCTCATTGAAGTTGAGCTGCGGCACCGGCTGGTTGCGGGTGATCTTGATGGTGGCCTTCATGTTGTTGGCCGTGACCACACGCGGATGGGCGAGAAATTCCGCATCGGCGTCCTCATTCAAGAGGCGCAGGGTGGCCGAGAAGGAAGGAATGCTCAAGATCGCGAACTGGCTGCCGAGCGCGTCACCGAAACCGCCGCGAGTCGCGCCATTCATGATGAAGTCCGCTGGCGAGAGGAGGCCGCCGGTCGTGGTGGCAGCCGGCAGGGTGCCGATTTGCGGCGCCTGGAGCTGAACACCGTTGGGCCCGAGCAGGGGGGTGGTGGTCTGGGTGGGCACGCCGTTTACGACGGTATTCGTGACCTGTTGCGCATTGGCCACCGTCGTGGTGCCCAGCGCCGATCCGGCATACCGGAATGTCTGCGGCTGGCCGGAACTGCCCACGACGCCGCCCCAGTTGATGCCGTAGCTCTGCTTCGGGTTGGCCGTCACTTCCACGAGACGAGCCTCGATCATCACCTGTTGGGTGGGCTTATCGATGCTTTCGAGGAAGAGCTTGATCTTGTCGAGATTCGAGCGGTTCTCACGATAGAAGATGGTGTTCGTGCGTTGGTCGAACTGCGGAGCAACGCCGCTGGCGAGCTGCGTCTGGAGGAGCGGCACGGCCTTTTCCGCCTGAGCGTAGCTGAAGGTGTAGGCGCCGCTCTCGGTCGGTTCCTTGGCCTTCTCCTCGCCCGTCTTGATGTAATAGACGCCGCCCTTGCCCTGATCCATGACCAGGCCCTTGGACTCGACGATGATCTCGATGGCTTCCTTCGGAGTCTTGTCCTCGATGCGCATGTTCACCGTGCCGCCGCCCTGGGCCACTTTATCGCTCACAACGATATTCATCTTGGCCTGGCGGGCGAGCGTGCGGAGCACGAGATCGATGGGGTCGCCCTGGAAATCATTCAGACGGGCGGCAGTGGCCGGAAGGGCGGTCGCGGCGCCGGGCTCGGTCCCCGGAGCGCCGGGAACGGCCGCACCCGGGACAGGTGGGACCAACTGCTGACCGGCGCCGGCGGGCTGGATGGGAGGCTCAATCGGAGCTGGCGCGATGACCGGGGAGGTGGGGGGAGAGATCGGAGCAGGCGCTGGGGTCGCTGCCGCAGTGTCTTGCGCATGAGCGGCGCTCACGGTGAGAACGGCTGCTGCTGCGCAGATGGATGTGGAAAGTTTGGCCATGGTTGTGAGCTTTCTGTTGGAAGGGTTGTAAATCCCTTGAAAGCACCTCTCAGGCCAAGGCCGCTACGTACTCACTTTTCAGAATTTCTATCGCACTTGCGAGAAACCCCCGTCTCAGATTCGAAGATTTGAGAATCCGGTGAGAATGCAAATTCGCGTTTCTCAGATAAAATTCTCTATCTGAGAGAGGCGAAGAACCGCTCCACCTTCTCTGCATCCTTCTGGCCGGGACTTTTCTCCACTCCACTGGCCACATCCACAGCGTAAGGCTGAACGATTCGCACAGCCTCCGCCACGTTCTCCGGCTTCAGGCCGCCAGCGAGAATGACCTTTATCTCTGGGAAGCGCAGTACCGCTTCCGCGGCCAGGGCGGGGGCGAGTTGCCGGCCGGTGCCGCCGTAGGCCGCACCCGCATCGGCATCCAGCAGGATACTCGGGGTGGAATAGCGGTCCAGATGATCCAGAGAAGAGGAGTCGCGAATGCGCAGCGCCTTGATGAATGGTCGACCGCAGGCGGCAAACTGCGCGCAGTAACTCTCGTCTTCGTCGCCGTGAAACTGCACGAGATCAATCGCCGGGTGGGCGGCAATGTCCCGCGCTTCCTTCAGCGAGACATTCACCAGCACGGCCACTCGGGTGACGAGAGGCGGCAGCCCGCGGATCCACGAGAAGGCGCGATCCAGGTCGATGCAACGTTTCGAACCCGGCCAGAGGTTGAAGCCGAGGGCATCCGCTCCCCAG
Organism: Chthoniobacter sp.; assembly: GCA_041287745.1. Classification (GTDB taxonomy): domain Bacteria; phylum Verrucomicrobiota; class Verrucomicrobiia; order Chthoniobacterales; family Chthoniobacteraceae; genus Chthoniobacter. Next base: position 7,436 of record JBGGMZ010000520.1, read on the forward strand.
GCCGTCGCCATGCGGGCGTCTTCCTCATTGGTCACGCCACAGATCTTGATGCGCACGCGGGATGGGTTCACAGGAGAGATTCTCCGGGTTCAGTCGGGACGCCGGGAAAGTGCATGCGCGGCATCGTTTCCACAAGGTGCACGATTCCCTCGTTCCATTTGGTCTGGATCTCGTGGAAGTAAGCGTCGCCGTCCTCCAGACGGCTGCGGTACTTCATTTCCAGCGAGTTGCCTTCATACGCGAAGATATCGATCGGTGGCCCGACGGAGACGTTTGATTTCACCGTGGCCTCCATGGAGAGCATGCCGAAGGTGACGGCATCGCGCAGCGGTGTCTCGTAATGGAAGCCGCGATCGAGGACCGGCTTGCCGTATTTGAATTCGCCGATCTGCAGAAAGGGCGAGACCACGCTGGCCTGCAGCGTATTGCCCTGTGGATAAACGTAATGGATCTCGTGCTTCTGACCGGCGATCTGTCCACCGACGAGCACATTGATATTGAAGCCGAATCCCGCGGCCTCGAGCGCTTCGCGGTCCATCTTGGAGACCGCGCGAATTTTCGAACCCACATAGCGGGCGGTTTCGAAGAGCGAGCGCTGATTCATGAGGTGGCTTTGGTTCTCATCCGATTTGCCGAGCGACAAATCCTCCTCGATCAGGGCGTAGACGGATTGCGTGATGGAGAGATTGCCCGACGTCATGAGGCAAATGACGCGGTCGCCCTTTTCCGCGTAGACGCGCATCTTGGGCTGGACGGTAATATTGTCCACGCCGGCGCTGGTGCGCGAATCGGAGATGAACACGATCCCTTCGCGGCAGAGAAGGCTGAGGCAATAAGTCATATAGAAAAGGATGAGGGCTGAACATCCGATATCCAACCCGAACATCCAACACCCAATCGAAGGAGCACTCTGAGGTGCGCCTGCGGGATTGGGTTTTGGATGTTGAGTTCGAGCTTGGATGTTTTTCCTCCTTCATCCTTCCTCCTGCATCCGTTCTTTGCTTAGCCTCCCCGCGTGCGCGTCATTCTCCCTTTGTTGCTTTTGCTTTCGGTCCTGAATGCGTGGGCGCTTGCAGACCAGGCGGACGAAGATCGGCGAAAGCAATTTCTCAAGGCGCGGGAGGAGATGAAGACGGTGCCGCTCACGCCGGCGCCCGAGACCACACCGAAGCCCAAACCAAAGCCGGTGCGTCCCGCGGCCACACCGGTCCCCGAGGCGACGCCCACGCCAAAGCCCACGGCCACCCCGAAGCCGCCCGAGCCGGCGACGCCCACACCGAAGCCGAAACCCGAGGCCACTCCGAAACCCAAGCCCAAGCCGGAGCCCGAAGCTACGCCCAAGCCTCGGCAGACGATGGTATTCCCCGCGACCGCGACGCCCACGCCCACGGTCAGCGCCCCGGTGGTCATTGAAAAGTCCGGCTTTGAGCAGCAACACAGCTTCCAGCCGGCGCCCGCGCCCGGGTGGTTCGAGAAGTGGAAATATCTCACCAAGAGCGTGCGGTCGGAGATCGATCGCGCCCCGGTTCTCTCCCGGCGCTGGCGTTACATCGTGGTGCACAACAGCGGCACGCGACAGGGCAACGCGAAGGCCTTCGACTACTATCACCTCCACGTCCGCAAGATGCCCAACGGCCTCGCCTATCATTTCGTGATCGGCAACGGCACCTCCAGCGGCGACGGCGAGGTTGAGATCGGCAACCGCTGGAAACGCCAGATCAATGGCGGCCACGTGCACAGCGACTATCTCAATAACATCGCGCTCGGCATCTGCCTCGTCGGCGATTTCAACCGCGACACACCGACCAAGAAACAGCTCGAGGCCTGCGAGGAGCTCATCCGTTATCTGCGCCAGCGCGTGGGCAAGATCGACCGCCAGTGGGCGATCGTGAAACCGCACCGCGAGATCAATCCTCCCCGCTGGCCGACCGACTGCCCGGGCGAGCATTTCCCTTACAATTGGATTCACGGCCGCTTCGCCCAGCCAGGGACGTAGAGAAGGGGGGATACCCCGCTTCGCAAGCCGAGTTGGCGGCGGATGCGGTGTGAACGAAAATTGAATGTTGGATGTTCGAGGTGGGGTGTTGGATGTTCATCTTCATGCACATCGGCATCACCGGCGCGTCCGGATTTTTGGGCAACAGGATCCTGGACATCGCGCTCCGGCGCGGGCACGAGGTCATTGCCTTCACACGCCATCCTGCGAAAGCCATTCCCGGCTGCACCATGCGTGCGTTTTCGCTCGAGACGCCGCCGGATATCTCGGGCTGCGATGCCTTGATCCATCTCGCGGGCGAGCCTCCGGCGGGTATTTGGACGCCCGCGAAAAAGCGGCGTATTGTGGACAGTCGCGTGCGCGGCACACGTCGCGTGGTGGAGGCCATCATGGCCGCGGAGAAGAAGCCAGAGGTCCTCGTGAACGGCTCTGCCATTGGCTTCTACGGCGACCGCGGTGAGGAAGAGCTTACGGAGACTCTGCCACCCGGCACCGGTTTTCTCGCGGAAACCGTGCTGGCTTGGGAGGCCGAGGCGCAGCGAGCCGCCGCGGATGTCCGCGTGGTTTCCCTGCGCACCGCGCTCGTGCTTGGCAAAGCCGCGGGCGCGCTCCCCATCATGGCGCTGCCCTTTCGCTTCGGGCTCGGCGCACAAATGGGCGACGGCCGCCAATGGATGTCATGGATTCACCTGGAGGATATCGCCCAGCTGGCGCTTTTCGCCGTGGAAAATATGGACATCCGCGGCCCGATCAATGGCTCCGCTCCGTGGCCTGTGCGCAATGCCGATTTCACCCGCGTGCTGGCGCGTCAGCTCCATCGGCCGGCGTTTTTCCGCGTCCCCGCATTTCTTCTCCGCCTCGGCCTCGGCGATTTCTCTCGCGAGATCCTCGATAGCAAGCGAGTCCTCCCCTCGGTCGCTTGCGAACACGGCTTCGGGTTTCAATTTCCCGAGCTGGAACCCGCGTTGAAAAATATCCTCGGCTAAGATGGGGTGGGACTTGCGACAGGCGCTTTCGTTCTCCTCCTTTCCCGTCCTTTTCATTCCGAAAAATAGACTCGCTGCATGAGCCACCCATCGCCCGATGCCCCACCCACCGTCGCCTCCGTCGATGCCGACCGCAATTGGCGGCGCTTCGTGCTCTTCCGCGTTTTGTTCAATGCGCGATTCTATTACCCGGTCCTGGCCATTCTCTTCCTCGACCTCGGTCTCAGCGCGGCGCAGTACACGATGCTGAATTTCGCCTGGGCTCTCGCCATCGTTTTCACCGATGTGCCGGCTGGCGTACTGGCGGATCGCATTGGCCGTCGGCCACTCGTGATCGCCGCCGGTGTCTGCATGGTGATCGAGATGGCCCTGCTCATTCTCGCTCCACAAAATGGCGGACTCATCCTGCTCCTCTTCTGCCTGGCCAACCGCATCCTCAGTGGTATTGCCGAGGGCATGGCCAGCGGCGCGGATGAAGCACTCGTCTTCGATTCGCTGGCCGAGCGCGGTCGCTCCAGCGAATGGCCGCACGTGCTCGACCAGGTCATGCGCTGGCAGGGCGTGGGCATGATCATCGCCATGATTGTCGGCGGCGCCGTCTACGACCCCACCTTCCTCAACCATCTTCTCGGGGCGGCCGGCTTCCATGTGCATCTCGACAAAGCCGTCACTATGCGCTTCCCCATTTACCTGAATCTCGCCAGCGCCGTGGCGGCGCTCACGTGCGCCTTGGGCATGCGGGAGCCCGTCACCCGTACCCGCCACGCCGCGCCGGTGAATGGCGGAGAAGGTGAGCAGGGCGGAAGCAATATCGCCGGAGCAGCCACCGTCGGTGTCGAACGCACCGCGTGGCAGATCGCGAGCAACGCCGCCCGCTGGATCTGGCAAACTCCCGCCGCCCTCTTCGTGATCACCGCTGCCGTCCTCATCGATTGTGTGACGCGCCTCTTCCTCACTTTTTCCAGTTCCTACTTCCGTCTTATTCATCTGCCCGAGGCGCTTTTCGGCTTCATCGGCGCCCTGATGGGTGGCCTCGGCCTGCTTGTCTCGCCCATTGCGCGGCGCATGGTCACGAGGAATACGATGCTTCGCAACTATCTACTGCTCGGCGCCGTCGTGCTTGCCGGCCTGGCTGGGGTCGCCTGCCGCTGGACTTACTGGGGAGTCCTCTTCCTCCTGCCCTTGGGCGGGGCCATGACCGCGCTCGGCTACGTCGTCTCCTACTATCTCAACGCGCTCGCCGACTCCGGCCACCGCGCCACTGTCCTTTCTTTCAAGGGTGTCGCGATCAATCTCGGCTACGGCTTCATCAGTCTCCTTTTCGCGCTCGTCCTGCGCACGGCCCACCCGGCCGACGGCAGCGCCCCGAACCCCGACGCCGCCTTCGCTCAAGGCCTCACCGTGCTTCCCCTCTGGCTCATCTTCAGCGCCATCCTCTGCACCGTGGCGTTTGCGAAATATCGCGGCCTGCTTTCCATCATTCCGAAGGCGGAGGAAAATCCGGGGTAGCGTTTCTACCGGGGGAACTTTCAGTAGTAGGCGCAGATGCGGAGCGTGAAAGGATGGATTTCTTGGGCGGGCTTATCATTCGCCCTCTACTCGACTACTGCCCGCAGAAGGACAGATACGGCTTTTCCTCGTAGACGCGCTGGATGTAGAGCGCGAGTTCGCGGGCGTAGTAGTCGC
>JBGGMZ010000521.1:0-39104 GCA_041287745.1 Chthoniobacter sp.
CGATCGCGCTTTGGATATCGTGCGAGCTGCCGTGAAGTTGTCGCCGGCCTCCGCTCCCGACATCGCGGCGGCCGCCGCTCGCGCCGTGCCAAATCCTTGGAAGGAAGTCCGCTACCCACGTGGCGGTCATCCACAGCCACCGCCCCAAGCGAACCCCCAGCTACCTCCGCAACCGCCCGGCCCCAAGGAACCCGATTTCAAATCGCCAAAGGAACGTGATTTCAAATCCCCTCCGGTCGACGGCTCGTTACTCGAGCCCGTGCAAGAGGTCCTGGATCCATCCGCGCCAGGCGACCCGATGTCTGTCGCGGAGGCGATCGTGCAGGCCGCTGTTGAGGCCGGCGGCAATCTGCCCGACGTCCAGGCGGCAGTGGACGGTGTTCTCATTGGCGATCCGGGTTTGCTTTTCAACAGGGTGGGTGACCCGCGCAGCATTTCGGGCGTCGGTGATGCGGGCACCAGCAACTACGCCAACGAGCCGCGCGATCCGGGCTCGAAAAAGAAGCTGGTCGCTCCACGCGATCCCAATCCGAATCCGGTCAGCCGTTAGTCAGCGGACGCCGACGGAATATTCCGGTCCGGTTCCAGTCCTCGTCTCGCACGGGAAAAAAGCGCGCGACGCCGCCGACATAATTCGTCGATATTGATTTACCAGACGAATGAGCCAACCACCCTCCAGTCCTTTGGAAAAAGGGATCGCACTGCGCGCCGCGAAGGCGCTCGCGCTTCTCCTGCTGGTGGCTGTGGGGACGTTCGGTTGCTGGGAAGGATTTCGCCAGGCCAAGTTGCACCTCGCTCTGAAGCGGGCGCATCGTGAGGCGGCCAACCGCCAATTCATGCGGGCAGAATTCTGGACCAGCCGCGCCTTCACCGCGGATCCCAAGAGCGTCGAGGCAACACGGCTCATGGCGGAAATTTATGAAGCGCAGGACCGGCCCGAGGGGCTGGGCTGGCGCATTCGCGTCGTGCAACGCGCGCCGCACAGCACGGCTGATGTCCTGGCTTGGGCCAAGAGTGCGTTTCGCTTTGGCCGGCGCGACATGGCGCTCAACGCATTGAAGAGCCTGCCGTCGGATTTTCAAAGCAAGAGTTCCGATTTCCACGAACTCATGGCGGGCTGCGCTCTCGGGGTGAATGATCTTGCCGGAGCGGATCTCCATTTCCAGAAGGCCTTGGAACTCGATCGAGATAACCCCGTGCAGCACGTAAACCTCGCCGCGTTTCAACTGACCTATTCCAATGACCGGGCGACCCGCGTGACGGCTGGCCAGTACCTGGAAGGTGCGCTGAACAACCCGCAGGCGAGGCTGTATGCCGCTCGCGCCCTGCTCACGCTGGCGATGCGCAGCCGCGACCGAACGGCGGCCCGGAATTTTGCGGAAAAGCTGCGAGCAATGCCGGAGCATACCTTCAGCGACGATCTGAACTGCCTGGAGGTATCCATCGGCGAGCCCGCCTTTCAGCCCGCGCTGGCGGAGATCGAGCATCGCGCTGAAACGGATCCGCAGTGGCCGCTCGAGGTGAGCAACTGGCTAAATGCCCACGGCATGGCCGCCGAGACGCGGCGCTGGTTTGCGCAATTGCCCGAGCCGCTCCAGGCGAATGTCCGCCTGCAGATGGCCGTGGCGGAAAGTTACCTGGCCCTCGCGGATTGGAACGGACTCGAGACCTTCCTTGCCCCGCTCCATTGGGATGAAGGCGAATTTCTACGGCGGGCCATGATCATTCGCAGCAAAAGGGAACGATCCTACCCGTGGGAGAAAGAGTGGGCCCAATTTGCCGCCGATGTCGCCGCGAAACCGCCGGACGGTTTTCTGCTCGCGCAGGTGATGGTCGGCTGGAAGTGGCGCGAGCAGGCGCTGCAACTTCTCTGGGACGCCACAGTGCAACCGTCGACCAACCCGCTCGCCCTGCAATCGCTGTGGGATCTTTATTCCCAAAAAAATGAGACTCGCGAGATGCTGAAGGTCGCCCGTGCACAGGTCGAGCTCGACCCCTCGAACGCAACGAGGAAAAACAACGAGGCGTTTCTATCGCTGCTCCTGCACGGCGCCTCGGCCCGCGCCGAGCGCCTGGCCCGGGAAGCCACGACCAGCGACCCGAATGTGGCGGAATGGGCGGCGACGTATGCTTATGCCCTGCACCTGGCAAAGAAAGACGCGGAGGCAAAAAGAGTGCTTGCGAGCCTCACGCCCGAAGCCCGCTCGCGGCCCGGCGTGGGACTCTATTACGCGATCGTCCTCGCCGCCAATGGCGACGAAGCGCTGGCGCGGGAGGCATTGGAGAAGCTGGATTCGCGTGGTATGCTCCCCGAGGAGCGGAAACTGGCCTCGGAACTGGCGGAGCAGTTACACCTCGCCATTCGGTGAGGCTGGTTTCGCGGGAGCAGGCAAGGGAGGCTTCGTGCTCGCAGGCTCCAGGGGATCGAAGAATTGCCCGGCCAAAGTCGGCGACACTTTCTCGTCGATGCCATAGGAGGGCGGCCAGTATTTCGGCAGCCACGCGGTGCCGAAGATGCGGTCGATGAATGGGAAGACGAAGGCGAAATTGCGGTCGCGATGTTCATCTTTCGTATGGTGCCAGTGGTGAAAGGCCGGGGACGAAATGAGCCACTCCAGCGGTCCGAGCCGGGCGCGAATGTTGGCGTGCAAAAAGAACGTCCAGACCGTGCCGAAAATGGTCGCGATCAAGACCACCGGATCCTTGTGGGCACCGACCGATTGCGCGAAGCCGAGCAGGTAGACGGGGGCAAGGCCGGAAAGGCGCGTGAAAACCATATCGAAGGGATGCGCGCGCGTATTTACCAGCCAGTCGAGTTCCTCCGCGCTGTGATGGATGGCGTGAAACCTCCACAATCGCGGCGATGCGTGCAACGCCCGATGCCCCCAGTAAGCGCCGATATCATTCACCATCAGCGTAAGCAGCAGCTTCAGCCACAGAGGCCAGGCCGCCACCATGGAGTAGTATCCCAGCGGGTTCATCGCGACCAGTACCCGGGACACAATGGCGAGTGGCACGGAGAGGATCACCGCGGGAAGCAGGCTGTTGATGAAGTACCAAGCCAGGTCCACGCCAATCTGCTTCCGCCAGATCCTGGCAGGATGCAGCGCGCACAGCCGTTCCAGTGGAACGAAGATTGCCACGAGAAGCGCCAGCCAGGCGATCAGTTGCGCGACGTTGGAAGCGAAACCCAGTGCGTGATGGAAAAGGTGATGATGCATCACCGCCAGTAAATTTTACGTCCCGAGGCGGCTACCGCCAGCACGCTTCGGCATGACTCCAAACCTTTCACGCCGCCAGCGTGAAATCCGCCCGGCGGCGACGGCGACGCATCATCTCGAAGGCGATGCAAAGCGAACCGAAACCTGCGAAGATCAACCAGCTCGAGTAATCCGGCACCACCTCGAGATCCACGCCGGCGAGCAAGGCGAAAGGCGGCTCGCCATTCGGCGTGCCGGACGCGAGGAAGGAAAGCGTCTCCGTGGTGGAGTTCGCGTAGAAATACATGGTCGCCTGGAACCAGCCGCTGAAACTCTCCGCGGCAAGATTGATGTTCGGCGTCTGGAAATTGCCGGCGACATTCCCCGTGCCCATGCTCACCGTCCACCGTTCGGTGGTCGCCTGAGTGAAACTGCCCTGCTGCTGAGCGGCGCCGTAATAGAATTTCAGGACGTAGGTCTGGCCCACGGTCAGTCCAGTAATCGTCTGCGTGATCGCGCCCACCTCGTAGGCACCGTCGGCCGCGATGAAGTTTCCGCCGCTGGGCGGCGCGACCCAAGTGCTCGCCCCGCCATTGTGGCTGCCCCACATGTACGTGGTGCCGTAGCCTGCCGCGTTATTGAATTGGCCGGGCGCTTGATTGGGTTGGCCGGCCAGGGCTCCATTGGCTTGAGTCCCTTGGTCTACATTGGCGGCGTTGAAGACGAAATTATAGCCCCCAGTCGTCCAATTGGTGGCTGTCAGTGTCGCGCCCGAAGCAGGCGAGGTCCCCGAATCAGGTCCGATCTGGCCGAAATAAGGCGCCGTTAGGGGCAACGCACCAGAATACGTGACCGACGTAAACGTCCCGTTCTGCACCAAATTTGCAGAAACGCTCTGCGCCAGAAACAGGGCGAAAATCAGGAGTGCGGGAATGCGAAAGGAAGCGCTCAACGTATTAATACGCACCGTAGCTAGCAGTCGGCATGCCTTTGGGCGAGGCACGCGCGAATCAGTGCAGGTACGAAGCTGCGGGAAGCTAATCTAATTATTATGGAGCACAAGTACGTAATCCTGCGATCATTACCAATATGGAAACTACGCTCGGCTGAAACGAATGGCGGAATCCAAAATAAGACCTCCTAATGGTTGACTTCCCGTTCCCTTGGTGTTTTGTCCGCCTCGTCTCGTGTCGCTAAATGCCAGGCTCCCCCGTCACCGCATCTCCAGCGCCTCCGTCCCCGCGCCTGGCGGCAGCCACCTTCCTTTTCCTGGGTGGCGTCGCGATCGCTCCCCTTCTGCTTTCGTGGCACTTGCACGGACAATGGGTCCCGGATGGGGCCTATGCCTACGGATGGATCGTACCTTTCCTCACAGTTTTTCTCATCAAGCTGCGCTGGGATGATCGCCCGGCGCCGTCCGCTCCATTGTCCGGCATGGCATTTCTTGCCATCATCTGCGCGCTACTCACTCTGCCGGCACGCTGGCTACAAGAGGCGGCGCCCGAGCGCAGCGTCTGCGCCTGGACTTATGCCCTCGCTGGGTTAGGCATTACGTTGTCGCTCATCGGCATGACCGGCGGGGCGGCATGGTTGCGCTGGCTGGCCTTTCCCGTGCTGTTTCTGCTCACGGCGGTCCCATGGCCCCACATGATGGAGGTGTTCGTGTCGAATTCCCTCATGCACGGCACTGCCGGCGTCACGGTGGAAATTCTTTGCCTCGCGGGTGTGCCCGCCGCGCAGGTTGGCAATCTCGTGCACGTCGAAAGCGGCGTGATCGATATCGATGAAGCCTGCAGCGGTATCCGATCGCTGCAGGCCATGGTGATGTTCGCGCTTTTTCTCGGCGAGATGTTCCGCCTCGTGCCGGGAAGGCGCATCGCCCTCCTCGCCCTGGGCCTGGCAGCCACCTTGGGAGCCAATATCATCCGCACGGCAGTGCTCTCCTATCTTGGATTCACCCTGGGCATGGGAATGGTCGATCGCTTTCACGACCTGGCCGGGCTGGCGGTGCTCGTCGCCTCGCTCTCGATCACGATTTTCGCGGCCTACCTGCTCCGTCCGAAGACGATTGCCGTTCTCCCCGTGCCGGCGCCGGCACGGTCTTCACCGCTTCCGCTTAATCTCTGCTCCTTGCTGCTCGGGTGGTTCGTTTTGCAAGAGGTCGCCGTGGAAGGTTGGTACCGGTGGCACGAACCGAAATGGCCGGGCTGGAGCTGGTCCATCCAGTGGCCGGAACAAACAAAGGATTTTCGCCGCTTCGAGATTCCCGAGCGTTCCCGCCGCCTTCTGCTTTGCGACGATTCCCAAGCTGCTCGCTGGACGGAAGCGGACGGCAGCGATTGGTCCGTCTACTGGATCCGCTGGAACCCGGGCAATCCGCAAGCGGAGGTGGCTAAAGTGCACCGCCCCGATGTGTGTCTGAACTCGGAAGGCGCCATCATGGACAAGGACCTCGGCGTTCATCGCATCGGCGTGGGTGGCCTGGAGCTTCCGTTTCACTGCTACACGTTCCGCATGGGAGAGAAGACCCTCTTCGTTTTCTTTTGCCTCTTCGAGGAGCGACCCAACCACCCGGTCGCGATTTCCAATCCGCAATTTGAGGAGATCGACATGTTCCAACGCGCTCGGGAAGGCCGCCGGCACATCGGCCAGCAAAGCCTGGAAATCGCGATTACAAGCACTCAGTCCGAACGCAGCGCACAGGAGGCATTCACCGCCCGGCTGAAACAGATGATGCAGGTCCGTCCCGGCGTCGCTCCCATCGCCAGCGAGTAGAGCGGGGCGCCTACAGCGTTTGGCGAAAACGATGCAGCACCCTACGGGGGTGCAAGCGTCACCCCGATGGCTTCCGCGCGATGCTCGAATGCGGCGCGTTGGGCGGGCGTGGCCTTTCGCGCGGCGGCAGCGATCGTTTCCAAGTGGGCGCGCGCCTCGGCAGGCGGCACGGATCGGAACCACTGCAATTGCAGCGCGGGCCGATTCGCAGCAAGGGAGAGTAGCTGGACGCGGAAAAGTTCATTGTCCGGTGCCGCGTCGAGCATTGCGCCATAGAGAGGTTCGTCCTCTGGGGTATGCACGCGGCGGAGCGCTTCGCGCCAGACAGTCAGCGACAGCATCGGTTGGGTCTGCAACCAGAATTGACCTTCATCAAAAGGCAGCTCGGCGTAATTCGGCTCCAGCGTTCGAGCGCGGCGAAAGTCGGCTGCGGCCTCGATCGTCCTGCCTTGTAAAGCGCGGGCGCCGGCTCGCGCGAAATACGCTCTCCAGTCCAGCGGTGCGCGCGCGAGGGCGCGGTCGGCTGCCTCCCCGGCTTCGGCATACTGGCCGGCTTGCAAAAGCTCCCGCGAGCGAGTCGCGTCCTCGGGCAATCGTACCAGCACGACTGCTGCACCGAGTGTTGCGACACCCAAGAGACGAGAGAGCACCGGCATCCATCTTGAAATCGGCTTCGCCGGTTCATCACCTCTGGCCAGCGCCATGACCATCAGCGCCATCAACGCCGAACCCACGCGATGCTCCGGTACATCGATCGCACAATGAACCACGGCAGCCACCGACGCCGCCAGCGCCGCCCCGCGCAATCGGCGCTGCGTTCCGGGCCGGAGTGGAAACGCACCGCGCAACACAACGAATACCGCCGATAGCGCAAGAGCGACGCCGAGCCAGCCCAACTCGCTCGCCAGCCAAAGCCAGTCACTTTCCGGGTGCAGCACGCTTTGCTGATTTACCGAGAGGCTGCGAAAGAATGGGAACAGCGCGGTGAAATTGCCCAGCCCCGATCCGCACCAGGGCGAAGCGTGAATCAGAGCGAGCGTGTCGCGCCAGATGAAGATACGAAATGTCACCTGCGCGTCCGCTCCACCGGCGAAGCGTCCGGCAAACGTGCCTCCACCGAAAAGCACGATGGAAACCAGCACCAGCACCAGCGACGCGCCGACCGCCAAGGTCTTCCACGACTTGCGCTGCCACGCTTCCAACCCGGACCAGAGCACGACCGCGCCGAGGAAAAGCAGCAATCCGCCGCGCGAATAGTTCACCACTAAGGCAACGAGAATGACTCCCGCCCCGATCAACCACGGCAATGCCTTCACCCGCCCGCGCCGCCCGGCATCCGCGGCGCAGCTGAGGGAAAGCATGCCGCCGAGGGCGAGCACGTGGCCGGTATGATTGCGATTGGGGAATGGGCCAAAGCCCCGCTCGGAAAGCCAGCCAGGGATGGAATAGTGCGACATCCACGCCGCCAGCGCGGCCACGGAAATCAAAACCATTCCGCTGGCCAAAATGCGGGCGGCCATCACGCGAGAGCTCGCGGTCCATTCCTGCCCCAGCAGCCAACCCGTCCAAACCAGGCCGATGACCAGCCAGAGCATTGCCTCGGCGGAAAGCCACGGCTGCGGAGAGAGCGTCATGGGCAGCGGGATACCGACCGCCTCCAAGCCTCGGCGCCATGGTTCGGCGGCAAACCAGGTCGCGGGCAACCAAGCCAACATTCCCAGCGCCAGCAGACCGCACGCACAAACAGCAAAAGTGCGGTCCGGAGCCCTTCGCGCCGGCGCCAGCAGCCAGAGCAGGCCCAAACCAACCAGAATGGCTACTTGAGCCAGAGGGGTCGTCGTTCCGCCCCACGCAATCGCCGCCAGTACAAGCACGGCCGCGAATCCCCCGGCCCAGTCTGGAGCCTTTTTCGGGAGCGTCATACCGCAGTCGGCGGCGGCCGGAACATCTGCCACATGGTGCGCAGCACAATGCCGAGATCGAGGGCCAGCGACCAGTTTTCGATATAGATCAAATCGGACTGCAAGCGCGCCGAGATGTCGTCGGGGGTACGCGCTTCCCCACGGAAGCCGCGCACTTGCGCGAGCCCGGTGATGCCCGGCTTGATGAAAGTGCGCAGATGGTAGCGGGCGAAGACCTCGGCAAATTGCGTGTTGTGCTCGACGAGATGCGGACGCGGCCCGACCACACTCATCTCACCACTCAGCACGTTGAGGAACTGCGGAAATTCATCGAGGCTGAAGCGTCGCAGCCAGCGGCCCAGCGGATAAATGCGAGCATCGCCGTGTGTGGCCTGTAAGGTCTCGTCTCCCGCGCCCGTGTGCATGGTGCGGAACTTCAGGATTTCAAAGGGACGATTTTGGAGGCCAGCGCGTTTCTGGCGATGCCACAGCGGCCCGGGCGACTGGAGACGCTGGCAGAGCCAGACCAACACGGTGAGCCACGGCAGGACGAACGCGGTCACGAAAACCGCCAGGGCGAAATCGAAGGCGCGCTTCATCACACGGTTGAGCGGATTCTCCAGCGGTTCCTCGTGCAGGGTCACGAGATTGATTCCCTCGTCGACCACGCAGCGGATCGGATGGCGGATCTGCTCGGCGAGGTCATTGACGATGAGCAGGCGCATACCGCGCAGCTGGCATTTCGCGAGCAAGGTGCGCGTGACCTCGGTGGGACACAGCTCGAGCAGGATCACCTGCGAGATTTCGGACGCAGCGCAAATCTCATCGAATTGCTCCATCGAGCCCAGCACCGGGACCGACGCGGCTTCCGTCGACCCAGCCGCATCGAGAGAGACCACGCCCACGATGCGCATGCCGAACTGACGTTTGCGCTTCAGCCAATACTCCAGCAAGCCCACTCGCGAGGCCGGACCCACGAGCAACGTGGCGAGATCGCGTTCCTCCGCAAAAAGCATCCGTGCAAAGCGCAACGGCAGCGTGGCGTTGCTCCAGAGCAGCACGGCGTAAAGCAGCACCGCGAAGCTGGCGAGAAATATGCGCGAGATCGTGTCGTCCTTGGCAAAGGCGAGAAAGACGAGCAGCCCACCGAGCGCAAATCCCACCTGCCGGGAAGCCACGGGCAACTGCCGCACGAGGCTGCTCTCGTAGATCGGCGCGATGAGCCGGTCAGATCCGCGGGTCAGGATTTCCAAGCCAAGTCCGCCAAGGACAAATGCCCAGTAGACGGCGTAGTGCGCGGTGAAGATCATCGTCCCCGGCGCCACCGCAAGACTGAAGCCCATGAACAGCGCCCAATACAAGATTGTCACCAGCCCCCCTTGGGCGAGGGCCAACAAGCGCAGCAGGCCGCGTGTGCGCTGCACAATCATGCCTGGAGATGTCGAGAGGAAGGGGGGAAAGGGCGCATTACGCGAAATGGACCGCGGCACGTCTGAACGAGTCAGAAGCGTTCGTCAAACGTGCGCGGCAATTTTTATGCGTATTTGTGCGCAATTCTCATTCCACTGCGGGCGCAAAACGTCGGGCTGGCTCCCGACTTAAAGGACACCGGGCTTGCGTGCCCTACGCGATATCCAGATCCAGCGCAGGATGCAGCTTCTTCAAGTTCGGCAGCGATTTTCCCTGCCAGGGGATCCGATTCGCCCCCTTCACCTTGATCGCCACGCCGGCTTCCTTGCGCACGCTGATGACGAACTTGGCCAGCAGGTTGATGCCGGAGCTGTTGAGAAATTCCAGGTTGGTGAGGTCGATGACGATTGCACCGGGATTCTCGGCGAGCGTCTTCACGAGCAGGTCATTGATCGGCGCATAAGCGTCGGTGCCGCTCAAGCGCATGGTGCCTTCGAAGAAGACCACGTTGCCCTCGGCCCAGACTTTGTATTCAGCGTCTTTGTTTTCCATAAGTGATGATAGAGTTATTGCAATTGGAGTTGGGCAACCGTGGTGAGATGTACGGGTGCGTTGCCGTCCGCTTCCTTTCTCTCGAAGCGCCACGAGATTTTCGCACCGTAGTCATTCATGAGCGTGAGCAGGCCGAGACCCGAGCCGTTGCTTTCGCCCGCGGCGTTGGCTTCGATCCGCTGGATGAGCAATTCACCCGGGTCACCATTGGTGATCTCCTCCAGCAATTCCTGAAACTTACGACTCGTTTCCGCTGAAATGCAGTTACCGATCTCGAGCACAAAAACATTGCCCGCGAGTCCCGCATCAATCTCAACGTCGCCGCCAGCGCGAAACTTGATGGCATTCTCGATGAGCTCATTAGCCATGTAGCTGATGCTGTGCGCGGCGTCGTTCAGCTTTCCGGCGAAGCTATTGGCCGAAAGGACGTTGGAGTACCACTGGCTCAGGAAGTCCGCGCAGATGGTGCAGTGCGCCCATTTCAGGTCGAGTTGCTCCGTGCAGAAATGGATCTTCGTAGTGTGCTGGAGGGAGCCATCGAGTTCCTCTCGCTGGCCGAATTGGGTTTTCATCGCCTAGAGATGTTTGATGACTACGAGCGTAATGTCGTCGTGAATCTTTTGCGTGTCGATGTGGTCGAGCACATCGCGAATGATGTTCTGCTTGATTTCCTGTGCCGCCCCACCGCGATGGAGATTTGCGCTTTCGCACAGACGCTCCACGCCGAAGAGCCGCCCATCCGGGCTCTCGGCTTCGGTAACTCCATCGGTGTAGAGGATGACAATATCGCCACTATCAAAGTGAAGGCTGCGGCTATTGATGAACTGCGAGATATCCGCCTCGAGGCCGATGGGAAATCCCAAATCGACGGTCTCGATGCGCTCCACGCTGCCGTCCTTCCGCACCACGATCATTTCCTCATGCTGGCCGGTGAGCGTGATCTTGTTTTCCGAATAGTCCACGAACGAGAGGGTGAGATTGTTGGACGTTTCCGTGCGCGCGACGTTTTTGTAAATCGCGTCGTTGAGCACCTTCATGAAGGTGCACGAATCCATGGGCCCGCTCTCCAGCAGGGCGCGGGCGGCGGATTGCACCATCAGCATGAGCACACCGCTCTCGAGTCCGTGGCCGGTGACGTCGCCGATGCCGATCTTCACGCGCGAGCCGGATTGAAGGACATCGTAATAGTCGCCTCCCACCTCGCTCGCCGCTTCCATATGGCCTGCAATATCGAGCCGCGACACGCTGCTCAGTTCCAGCGGCTTGGGCAGCACCATGTTTTGAATGCGGCGTGCCACATCGAGTTCCGCGTGCATGCGCAGGTTCTCGCCCTTGAGCTTTTCATTGAGGGCCTGGATTTCGCGATTCGCCCGCTCCAGGCTGTGGGTGCGATGCTCGACGATTTTCTCGAGATTGCCGGTATAGTCCTGGATCTCGGCAGCCATGTTATTGAAAGCGCGGCCCAATTCGCCGACTTCATCTCCGGTGGGGATATTCACTCGCACGCTGTAATCCTTCTTTTCCAGCCGGCGGGCGGCACCGGCGAGGGCGATGAGGCCGGAAGTGATGCGCTTCGAGATACCGATCACGATGCTAAGCACGAGAGCCAGGCTGAAAACGAGGATGGCAATCTGCCAGTTGCGAATCCGGGTGGTCGCCGCCTCCATCTTGCCTTCGGCGGCATAGAGTGAAGCGTAGAGTTCGCGCTCCGGGACGACAAAGCCCAGCACGAGGTGATCGCTTCCGATCTTGTTATCTGCCCAAAGATTCATTTCCGGCAAACGGCGAAGCACCATGAGGTAAGGCGTGCGCGCGGCCCCGCTCTTGAGATGCACGCGCTCCATGGTGGTCTCAACCCCGGTAGGCAGCTTCATCGCGGCCACTTCGCCGTAGGCGCTCTTGTTCAGCCGCCGCACCATGTTCGTCACACCCGCTGTCGTGCTGTCGTTTTCCATCTTGATGCCGAGCGTCCTCTCGCCCTGCGGAGGAACGGCCAGCACATTGCCATCCGACGATGCGAGAAAACCGAAGCCGGTGTCGGCAACGCGGACGGTGTCCACCAGGTCGGCCAATTGCTCGAGGGTGATATCCACCGCGACCGCTCCCGCGCAATCCGTCCGCTCCTTGTTCCAGAGCGGATGGAAGAACGTGACGATCATGTTCCCCGTAATGGCATCCGTGTAAGGCGCGGTACTGGTAATGAGGGTGCCGTGATGCTTGATCTTCGGATTCTTGATCCACTCCTGCCAGCCCTCGTAGACACCCGGGAAGAAGAAATCCCAGAAGTTCTTGTCGTTGTGCCCAGGGTAGAGCTTGTCGAAGGTCTGCGCCTGGTCGGAATACGGCGTCGTCCGCATGATCGGCCGGTCCTTTGGCCCCATGTAATACAACTGCAATTTGCGCGCACCGGTCGACATGAGGCTGTTGCTCATGAGGTCAAAGACCGCGGTCTTCTGGATTTCCTCGCGGACTTGGGGCAACGGCTGTTTATCCGGCCCGAGGAGGTAACCCCATACGCTCAGTACCGAGGTGGCGCCTGGCGCGTTCTGAGCCCACTTTCCCTTCTCATCGTAAACGAGGGGTTGAGTGAAATACGGTGAGTCCACCACAGCGCCCGCGATCTTCACTTGCGTGTCGGGCTGGTCGATGAGCGTCTGCATCGAGTTCGCCAGCGAGGTCGTTTCGGAAAAGACGCGGGACAGCACGAGATTGGCGCGAAGACCCGTAGTCGCGATGTAGTTCTCAAGATACTCTTTGCTCGCCTTTTCGAGACCGGACTTGATTTCCACGGAGGCATCATCGCCCAACCGGTGCACGTTCCAGAGCGCCACGCTGCCGCTCAGCAGCAGATCGAGGATGACGCCCGCGCCCACCACGAGGATGAACTTGGTGCGAAAACTTTTGGCCCGAAACAAGGCCCGAACCCCTTCAGTTCCACTCATACGGGTTTGCGTGCGGAAGCGATCCAGATCGGCCAGCCCGCATAGCCCTTCGGATGCAGTGCGGCGGCGATGTGATCCTGAAAGCCTTTGCGGAAGCGGCTGATGAACTCCGGCGAGTCACCACGCTTCACCGCCATCTCACCGGCGTAGACGTCCTCCCACGCCTGGATGACATCGGCGAAGTCCTTGGGATCGCCATCCATATTCGTGACCATGATCGACTCCATCTTGATGTGATCGAAGCCCGCATCCTGCAGGTAACGGCGGCTCTTGGGCCCAAACTCGATGTCCATCTCGAAGTGTCCCCAGAGTTTCGCGACTTCCTTGTAAGTCCAAGCGATCGATTCGCCGTGCGGCTCACCGAGGCACTGTGAGTTCTTTTCATTCGTGATGTAGACGCGACCGCCTGGTTTGCAGATGCGGAAGAGCTCTTTCAGGATCAGTTCGGGCCGGTTGAAAACCTGCAACGCATGGCGGCAGGTCACGAAGTCGAATTGATTGCTGTCGAGCAGCAGGGCGGAAGCGTCGCCGTAAATGTATTCCACTTCCTTGATGCCGAATTCCTCCGCCACGCGGCGCGCATACTCCAGGCTCGGCTTGGCGTGATCGATCGCCACGAGCCGCTTCGGCTTGAATTCCTTTTGCACGAGCAGCGCAAAGTCGCCGATACCGCAGCAGATATCCGCCATCTCGTGTCCTTCTTTCAGTCCATGCCGCGACAGCATGTCCTTTTCGTGCCGCCAGGTCATCTTCGTCTGCGTGCGCAGGATGGAGATGAAGCTATTCTCCAGCACGGTCTGACCCGGATAGAAAACCTGGTCGTATTGCTCGACCTGAATGTTCGGACTGATGGCGCTCACGACCTTGAACTTGCGCGTGGCCCAGCCCACGACGCTCGAGACGATGACCCGCACTTTCAATTCCGGGCGCTGTTTGCAGACCCAGGTGAAAAGCGAGACCATCTCCTGGAAGGCCACGTTGTTCGCCTTCAGGAGGCGTTTGAAGTTAAGATTGAGTGTGCCGGAGACGCGGCCCACGGCGCGCTCGAAAACCGCCCGGACATCCTCCAACTCGGTCGTCACCCGTGGCCGCATCACACCCGTGAATACGATCTCCTGGTTGTTGTCTTCAAATCGGACGGTGTAAGTGCTCATGAAAATTTTCAGGCGGCGGTGGGGCCATTCAGTTGAATCTCAACGACGAGCTTCACGTGCGCGTCATCCTGCGAATCATCGAGGGAAATGTCGGCGCCGTAGTCCGACGCCAGTTCAAGCAGGCCGACGGCTGTGTCGGGACCCGTCTCGCCGAGCAGCGCGCGGGAATAAAGTTCCGAGACATTGCCGGAGTGAACGTGATCGACCTGCTGGCGGTAATAGGCGCGTTGCCCGGCATCCACCGGGATCGTGAGCTCCACGCGATCCGCTGTGCCGTTACGCGACAGCTCGCAAGTAATCTTCCCACCTGCGCGATGGTGGGCGAAGGCGATTTCGAATAGTTCGTTCAGCGCCGTGGAGAGCAGATTCGAATGGAGGAAAGTGTCCGGGCGGTCGCTGCTCACCGTGCGGGCGAGGTAATTTGCCACGCGGTCGCACTGGAGCCAATCGGCAGTAAAATCCCCGGCGCAAAGATCAACGCGCATGAAGGGAGCAAGAAGGGAATTGGAAGTGGTATTCACAGCGGACTGAATGGGAAACCGTGGGGCCGGTTGACTCGCTGGGATGAGATAGCAGGGTCTATTCCAACACTGTGTCCGGTACGCAGGTTCCCCCGGCTACGCTTCTTTAAATGAAGGTATTTATGCGCCGAAGCCGCGGGCTTTGCCTGACACTATTGCGCTGATATCTCATGAAAGTCCCAACGACTGAGGGAGATAGACCGGCAGGCCGGGCCGAAAATGGGTGTTCACACCGCGCACTTCATCGCCGCGGTGCATGATATCAGTGACTCTCCATATATGGGTCGCTATCGGCGTGAGGCACTGCCGTGACGCTCCGCTATTCGCAAGTGCATTTGGAATTGAGCGAGGACGTCATTTGGCAAACGGCCGCCCCAGTGAAAAGCGGCCGAATCTCTACAGATAATTCCCGACGGAAGCCGGCCTGGTTCCGCTTCCGGTGGACTCCTGCCCGAAATTACCTTGCCTCACCTCCGGGGGCTGCTAATCGGCTTCTCATGGACATTTCGCCCGACCCGCAACGCCTCACCGCCGAAATGGAGGCGTTGCGCGCCGAGAATCGAAGTTTGACCGAAGAACTCGACGACCTGCGAATCCTCTATCAAAACACAATCGAGCATGGCGAAGCCGTGGAGGATCAACTCGCCGAGGCGAACATCGAGTTGAAGCGGACTCAGGAACGTCTCGATCAGGAATTAGCCGAGGCCGGCAACTACGTGCGCTCGATCTTGCCGCCGCCGCGGACGGATGTGCCAAAGACGGATTGGTTGCTGATTCCCTCCACCGAACTCGGCGGAGATTCCTTCGGCTATCATTGGATCGACCAAGATCATTTTGCGCTCTACCTCCTGGACGTGTGCGGCCACGGCGTGGGCGCCGCGTTGCTTTCTGTGACGGCCATCAATGTGCTGCGCAGTGGCGCGCTGCCGCACGTGGATTTCCGCGAGCCGGGCCCACTGCTCTCGGCGCTGAACGAATCGTTCCAGATGGAGACGCAGAATAACATGTACTTCACCATCTGGTATGGCGTCTACCAGGTCTCCACACGTCGGCTGCGCTACGCGAGCGCGGGACATCCTCCTGCTATTCTGCTGCGCAAGGGCAGCGGCACGGAAGCGACGCTGCTGCAGGTGAAAGGCATGGTGCTCGGGGGTATGCCCGGCACGGCATATCGTGAGGAAGCCTGCACCGTCGAACCGGGCGACCGCGTCTTTCTGCTCAGCGACGGCACCTATGAGGTGGAGCAACCGGATGGGAAGCGCATGGAATTCAGCGAGTTCGTGAAGTTCACTACCCAGGCTACCGAAGGCGCCGAGTTGCAGCAGATCGTAGATTGGGTGCGCTCGATGAATGGCGAGGGGCCGCTCGACGACGACTTTACGCTGCTCAAAGTCATTTTCTGAATTAAAACCACGCCCCCCATGGACGACTCCCCGAAGACACGCCTGGAAGTGCAAGTGCTCGGCAAAACGCTGGAGTGTCGCGACGGCGACGTGATCGGTCGCAGCGGCACGGTAGCGCCGGATCTGTTTGCGAACCTTTCGGAATTCGCCAATCGCCACCTCATCATCGGCAAGGATGAGCGGGCTTGGTTTTTTCACATCCCGGATAATGTGAAGGCCGAGGTCATGCTCGATGGCGAGCCGGCCGAAGCTGGCCCGCGGCATGCCCTGCTCCATAGCCACCATCTGCGCGTGGGAAATACGATGCTTCACTTCCTCGTGGTGGACGATGCGCAGGAAACGGAAGAGGGGCCCACGCCGGAAGAAGAGACAGCCGCCGCCTCGGTAAGCCCGGAGGTGGCGGCCGCGGCGCTGAATGCCCAGTTTTTCGAGCTGCTGGTGAACAACGTGCACGATCTCATCGCCGTAGTGAATCGCCGCGGAAGGCGCCTCTGGAATAACTCCGCCTACGCCACCGTGCTCGGCTACACGCCCGAGGAAATCATGGGCACGGATTCGACGGTGGAGATCCATCCCGACGATCAACCGCTCGTCAAAAAGACGCTCGTCGAGACGATTCGGACGGGCCAGGGGCGCCGCATCGAATATCGCATGCGGCATCGCGAGGGCCGCTGGCTCTTTCTCGAGTCCGATAGCGTGGTAGTGCCAGACTGGCCGGGGGCGGGTACTGTGCTGGTGGTGATCGCCCGCGACGTCACCGCGCGAAAGCGCTCAGAGTATGAGATGCGCAAGCGCAACCGCCGCCAACGGCAGCAAGCCGCGGTGGTGGCAAAGATCACCGGCTCACCGGAATTCCTGGCGGGCGATATGGCCGCCTGCGTCGCTATGCTCACGGAGGCGCTCGTCGAGACGCTGAATTGTGATCGCGCAGCCCTTTGGCTGGTCAATGAACCGGCCGGGCGGCTGATCTGCGCGGACCTGTGCACAAATGGGCAGATGACGCACGACAGCGGAGAGGATTCGCTACCCCTCTCGATGATCACGCATTACCTCCAATCGCTCCGATCCGTGCGCGCGCTCATCGCGGCGCAGGCCATGCATCATCCGGGACTGCGAGAACTCGCCACTCACTACCTGCCAGCCAATCGGATCGTGACAAAACTCGACGTGCCAATTCGCCGCGGCGAAGGGTTGCTCGGCGTGCTCACCTGCGAAGGCGCCCACCAGCACGAGTGGACGATCGACGAGCAGAGCTTCGTCGCCTCGCTCGGTGATCTCTTCATCGCGGTCTACGAGACGCAGGAGCGCATCCGCACTTACAATGCGCTGCAGGAGAGCCAGCAAAAGCTCGCTTCGGAAACCGCTGAGGCGGCGCGCTACGTCCTTTCCCTGTTTCCGGAAAAGCTCAGTGGCGCCATCACCACGGACTGGCTTTTCATTCCGTCCGAGCAACTGGGTGGCGACGCCTTCGGCTATCACTGGATGGATGACGACCATTTCGCGATCTATCTCCTCGATGTCGTGGGCCATGGCGTGGGCGCGGCGCTGCTCTCGGTCACGGCGCTCAATGTCTTCCGCAATCAAGGACTGCCGGAGGTGGATTTTCGCGAGCCCGCGGCCGTGCTCTCCGCGCTCAATCATTCCTTTGAGATGAACGAGCACAACGAGATGTACTTCACCGCTTGGTACGGCGTCTTCCATCGCCCCAGTCGCACGCTGCGCTACTCTGCTGCCGGACATCCGCCGGCGATCCTGTTTACGGGCGATTCTTCCTCGGCAACGACGATGAAGGAGCTGCGGGCGCCGGGGCTAATGATCGGTGCCGTGGCCGAGTCGCACTACCTCACGGAGTCTGTCACGCTCGGTGCTTTTGGCCGGCTCTATGTCTTCAGCGATGGCGCTTATGAAGTCTCGAAGCGGGATGGCAGCGCCATGAGCTTCGATGAATTCGCAGAGGTGGTCGCGCAGCCGCCACCTTCCGACGCAGGGGAGCTCACCGGCATTGTCGACCGCATACGCGAGATCCAAGGGGCGAAGATTCTGCCCGACGACTGCTCGCTGCTGAAGCTGATCTTCAATTGATCTCGCTAATGCGTCGCCTCTCCGCTTTAAGGGAGCCCATCCTTGCGTAGGCGTCCTATGGCCGGTGATTTCCATTTCACGCTCAAGAATCAACTCGCGGATCTCGCTCCGCTGGCGGAGCGAATTCGCGCCTCGATGGAAGGCCTCGGCCTGAGCGAGCGCGATCTTTTTTGCATCGACCTCGTTTGCGACGAACTCATCACCAACACGATCAAGTATGGCTACGCCGATACCGCGGAGCACGAGATCGCGATCAACCTCTCCGTGCGTCCGGATGAAATCGTCATTGAATTGGAAGATGACGGGCAGCCCTTCAATCCGCTAAACAGCGCTACTCCCGACACGACTCTTGCTTTGCAGGATCGCCCCATCGGCGGACTCGGGATTCATCTTTTGCGAGAAATGATGGATCGCTGCGACTACCGGCATGCCGACGGTAAGAATTGTGTCACTTTCCAAAAATCACGCTGATTTCCCCAATTTATCCCGATGCAACTGACGAAAGAAAAACGCGGCGAGTGCTCCATCCTGAGAATCCACGGCCGCCTCGACGGAACGACCTCCCCGAAATTTGAGACCGAGGTCCTGAGCTGGTTGAGCACGGGAGGAAAGTCGTTTGTGCTCGATATGGCGGGCATCAGTTTCATGAGCAGTGCGGCGCTGCGAGTCCTTCTTTCCATGGCCAAGCGCGTCGGGCGCACGGGTGGGAAGGTCGTCTTGTCTTCGCCCAATACGGTGGTCAGCGAGGTGTTCGAAATCTCGAACTTCTCCGCGATGTTCACCATTTGCCAGACGCTCGACGAGGGCGTGGCGGCAGCAACGCAAGGAGTAGCGGCGAGTGCGCCCGCCGTGGCGGCTCCAGCGGCAGCTGAGCCGGCTCCAAAGCCGGTGCCGGCGCCGGTCGCGCCCCCACCAGTCGTACCGGCAATTCCCCCACCTGTCGCTCCGCCACCCGCAGTAACAAAACTGGAGGCCTCGCCAGCAGCAACACCACCACCGCCAGCACCCGTCGCTATCGCCGAGCCGCCCCCCGCTGCGCCTCCGATCACGTCAGTGCCAGTAACTCCACCTGTTCCTCCGACACCCGTGAAAGCGGACGAAGCGCCAACCGTCGCGCCCCGGCAAGAAAGCACTCCTCCTCCCGCTCCTCCCACGGTCCAGATGAGCGTCTCGCCGGCTCCCAATGCTCCTGTTCCTGCCGAGCCATTGCCGAAGCCCGCTGCCGCTGCCCAACCGCCGCCGATCGCTCCCGCACCCACATCCGCGCCTCTTCCATCAACGCCCCCCTCCCTGGAAGTGAAACCCACGTCGGCACCGCAGCCGCCTCCTGTTGCACCTCCTGCACCTCCCACCGCGCCACCCGTTCCCACAAAGGCTCCAATTCCGCCCTCGACTGCAAAGAAAGACGGGCCGCGCAAACTAGAACTCGTGGTCGGTACGCATGTTGTCGAATGCCGCGATGGCGATGTCATCGGCAGCGAGGGCACCGTCGCCACGCATTTGTTCAAGAGCGCCCCTTCGCTGCAACCGCGTCACCTCCTGATCGGCAAGGGGCCCGACTCCTGGTTCGTCATGATCCCGCGCAATGTGGAGGTCGTGACTCATCTCGACAACGCCGTGCTCGCCCCCGGTGTGCGGAAAGACCTCAGCGATGAGCACCACCTCGCCATCGGCGATTTCAACTTCTCTCTCCGATTGTCAGAAGCGCCGGGCAGATCCGTGAACGAGTCGTTTTTCAAGCGATTGTTCAAGCTGCTGAACCTCGGCTGAAGCCTCCCTCGCCGCTTCAAACCTCCGTGGAAACGCAGTGATATTGCGTCTCCGGCAATGTTGAAAGCGGTTTCCCTGTCAAGGCAGCACCGCCCAGATTTCCACCACGCGATTTTTGCCGCGCTGGCCTTTGCCAAACATTTCGGACCCTCCCATGCCGACGGCATGCATGACGTTCAGGACCTTCCCCTGCTCGCGCATGACCTTGGTCAGGCTCTCCGCGCGATCGGTGGATATCTGTAGGTTCTTTTTGTCATCCCCCTTCGAGTCCGCATAACCAAGCACGATAATGACTGACGTGGGATCGGTGAGCAGCCTCTGCACATCCGGACTACGCATGCCCTCGACAAGTTGAGTCACCGCCGGTCCCGTCGGCGACACGCGACCGCTGTCGAAATTGATGATGGCCATCTTGTACATGCCTCGCGCTCGATCAACAGCGGAGTAAAGCTTTGTCCGATTGGTGGGCGAAAGATTTGGCATCGAATCGATGCGTGCGAGCACCTGCTTCTTGACCTCGGCGTTCTCTTCCTTGTTCTCAACCAGAGGAGTGATCGTCGTGCCGGCGTTGGAGGGTGTCGTATCTGTCGCTGACATTGCAGGGGTAGCCGCGGGCCTTTCCATCCCAAACGGCGTTGCCGCCGGTGCAGGGGTGCGCGAAGCCATCTTCGGTGTCGCCACAGGTGCGGGAGGCGGCGTGGCAGGCACAGGGGTGGCCGGGGCCGGCTCGGGAGTGGCCACCGGTTCCGTTTTGGCAACGGTCGGTTCTGGCGTCTCCGTCTTGTCAGAGTGGGAGAGCATTCTCGGCACGATGACAAATGCAGCCGCGACTAACAGCACCGCCGCGACGGCCGCTGCGATGACCCACGCCGGCAATTTCGTACCGCCTCCTGCAGCATTCGCTCCTGCTGCGTCCTGCAAAGCCGTGCCGCACTCAGGGCAGCGGAACTCCGCTCCTTCCGCGATTGCGACCGGCTTTTTGGTGTAAGCCAATGTGCACCCTGCGGCGTTGGGACAGATGCCTGTTTTCGTAGCCATAAGAGGGGTCAATTAACCAAGTCAATCGTGCCGTGAGCCTCTATGAGTGGCAAATCGTTTCTCGTAGGACAGAAGCGATCAGACAAAGCATCCAATCCCCATTGCAGGAACCCCGCGCCGCAGACGTCGATGCGTCCGGATGTTGAATGTTTGGCGTGCGGCGCTACCAGCGCTTTTCCACCCCGCGCGTCTCGCCGAAAAACGTCGAATACGGCGCCATCCAGCGCCGAGCAAAAGTGGCATGCCGCGGGTGCTTGAGCGGAATGGTCCAGACGCCTTCGTGAAAGCCCTGCTGTTCCATGCGGCGGACGGATTCTACATACAACCACACGATGCGGCCCAGTCGCTGCAAATCCGGCCGCATGTAGGCACAGGTGAAGCGGATCAACTCGCGGCTCATCTGGTGATTGATCACCCAACCGACAAGCTGTCCATTATGCAGCAAGGCCACGCTCGTGCACGGGTCGTAGTTCTCCTCGTGGTCGAACGGAATCAGATCCTCGGCGATCCAATGCGTTTCCTCATGCGAACGGCGCAGGGCCTCGCGCTGCGCCTCGGTCACATCGCCCCACGCCACGATCTTCATGCCTTCGGGTAATTCGGTAAGACTCATCCACGGTGCCTTATTGATCACCGGGATCGTGCTGCGCACCACGACCATGCGGGTATGCGGTGCATCCCACCCACATTTCTGCAACACATGCTCAAAGATCGCGATGGTCGGCTTGCCGGTCATGTAAGTGCAGCGCACACACTTCTTGCCCGTATCGCGGAGCGCCTCTTCGAAGCGGTGCAGTAGCGATTCACCAAGCCCACGCCCGCGCTGCTCCGGATCGACATAAAGCGAGAGCAGATGCGCCACCGCGGGATCCTGGTCAGGAGGAAAGTACCCCAGCGCCATGCCGCATACTTCTCCCGCACGCTCCACACCGAGCGCGATCGCGTGCTCATCGACATCGAGCAATTCCTTGAACGAGGGGAAGGTCATGCCCGCGTAACGCGCGGCGTCTCCGCGGGCCAAGCGATGAAACGTGTAGTCGGATGTCGAGGCATCAGCCTCACTTTGCGGGAGAGCTTCGGACATAGTGATCATAGGGGCGCCTCGAAGGCGAGCACGCTCGGCAGCGCCTCTGGTTTGGCCACGCGCAGGAGTTCGTAGCCGATGCCGGAGATGCCGCGGAAAAAGCCCGGTTGGAAACTGGCATTCTGTTCGGGATTCGTCTGGAGGGTGTAAGCGCCGGCGCGTTTCGCGCGCAGAACCACCGCCGTTGCGCCCACGTCGGCGATCTGCCGCAGTCGTGCGGAGCCGAGGCGCTTCGAGGCGAGCAGTGCGACCTCGATGCGGCCCATGTTGCCGCAGCAGATATGATCGAGCGTTGTGATGCCACCGCGCACTGTCGTGTCGAGGGCGATGTCCAGTTCCTCACGCAGGACAGGGTCGTCCACAAGATCGAGACAACCCAGCCGTGCCAGCGCTACACCCGGCGCTCCGTGACACCAGGCGTTGACGAGCAACGGCTTCGCGCGACTGCCCGGCGGCGTGAGCACCGGCCAGTTGCGGGCCTCGGCATCGTAGATCGTCCTTTCGTAGGCGAACGCTTCGCGCGCTGCCTGCAAAAAGTCTTCGCGCTTGGTCACAGCGCCGAGTCTCGCAAGGGCATAGGCAATGCCCGAAGCGCCATGGGCGAAACCTGCAAGCTTCGTTCCCTCAGGATAGGTTCTCCATGCCATGCCACCCTGCGGACCTTCCACCCGCTTGAGCAGCAAATGATCGCCGCACTGTTCCGCGCGCCGCAGGACATCTGCCTCGGGTGTCGCCGCGTGCAAAGCGAGGAGCCCGAGGATTGCGCCGGCGCTTCCGCCGTGCACGTCGAGCACCTCATCGGCCATAATCTTTTCCGGCGTGATTACGCGGGCAATGCGGCGGGCGGCCTCGAGATAGCTCGGGTCGTCGATGAGCCGGTGAATGCAAACGAAAGAGTAGATCACCGAGGCCAGTCCGCTGCTTCCGCCGATGCCTTCCTCCGCGAGCATCTGCGCTGCATCGGGATGCTTCAAAATCGCACCCACCGGTCGGCAGGCGGCGCCGATCAAGGGCAGCAGCTGCTCGTTGCCGGTGACCTTCGTCAAGGCGGCGAGGAAGAGCGCGATGCCGGAGGCGCCATCGTAGAGATAGTATGGCACACCTCGCTGGCCATGCTGATCGGGCTGCCAATGGGAAGGCGCCACCCACGTCGCATAACCTTCCGCACCGATGATGGCGCGAGCCGCGATGGCCCGCGCGAGCGCGGCGGCGGCCATGGTGAAATCATCCGAGCTCAACGGGCGAATGGAAGCCAGCGCCTTGTCAATGGCGTCCACGGACGCTGGTTCGGCCTCCTCGGGCAGGTGAACTGGCGGCGTGAAGGAAGCGCGGATCAGCTCGACTTGTTTGTTCATATCGGTGTCGTTGAACTGGAGGAGAATCTCGCGACTGCAATCGAAGCTCGACCGCTCGCAGCAGGCGCTGACTTTCTCACCATCGGACAAGGTGAGATCGACGCTGTCCGTCGGCATGGAAAAGAACGGCACGTCCAGGCCCTCCAGCGCCTTTTTCTCCACCTGCACCAGCGGCCAGAGATACGGACGGTGTGCGGCGCGGGCGAAGGCTCCGGAGAGTCGTTCGAAGACCAGGCTGTGCGCCACGCCATCATGAAGATGCTGCGTGTTGCGCGCCTCGCGCAGGAGCAGCGCGTAGTGCTGGCTGGGGCGAAAGATGAGCCGCGCCGGGCAACCTTTCAGCCAGACAAAGGCGTCCTGCAAAAAGGCTTCTCGATGCCCGGAGAGAAAACGATACAACTCGACAAAACCGCGCACGAGTTCGCCGATGTGGTCAGCGGCCTTTTGCACCTCGCCCCCGAGGACGAGCACATTGTGTCCCTGCGGCTCAGCCTCGAAAATCTGCTTCGGCTGCATCGCGTCGGAGTTCACGTCCTTCCAAATGAGCCGCTGGTACTGAGACTCGTACCCACCGACACCTCCGAGCCCGCCGACATCATGCAGCGTGCCATCACGTCCGCGCTGCCACAGCGGCAGCAGGCCGATATTCAAGACGGTGTTGTTCAGCAATTTGGCCGCGAGCTCGAACGCGCCGCCGTTGCCGCTGTTCGCCGACCATGCCTTGAGCCGCGGCTGGAGGAGTGATTCCAGATCGACCAGCACGGGGCCGCGCGCGGTGGCCACCACATTGTCCATGTGGCAGTCGCTGCCCTCGAGCGCATACATCATGCACAGCAACGCACCCGCGCGGCGGTAATAGGTGCGCACATTTTCCTCATCCACTGCGGGCTGCTGCTCGACGAATTCCACCCAACCGTACGCACCGCGATTGAACACACGGATGGCCGGCGGCGCATCTTGCGCCCCCTGCTGCGCGAGCCAACGCAACACACGGTTATAGGCGTCCTCGAGTGAAACGTCCTTGGGCTTGTAGACGATCTTGCGCCCGTTTTCGAAGGTGAGAATCGCCACCTGGTGCCCGCCGTTGTGGCGGTCCGAGAGACTCATCTGCAACTGCGCCACGCGCCCCCATTCATCGGTGTCGCAGTCGTGTCCGAAAAGGGACGCGATACCCTCGCGATCGCTACGCAAGCGCGTGAGCAGTTCGCGCGTAGTCTCCACCCATGTGATCGCCTGGTGGCAGAGCAGCCGCGCGAGCACAGGGTAGGCGACGAAAAATTCCTCCAGCTTCTCGGGTGTACGCATAGCCCGCACGAAATCGAAAAATCGTTCACGGCCCGACGCGGCTGACTCCGACCGACCGGTATGTTGACGGAATTCTTGGTAGAGCGACGCCGCGGCCATTTGCGCGAGGCCGGCGAGGAGGTGCCTCTGCAGCGTGCGCCACACCGGCGGTACGAGCAGCGCGTGGGCCTCTTCATCGGAGATGCCGAGCTCCGCGCGGGCGGCTTCTACAAAAGGCTCGAGGCACGGCGCGAAGGCAGGCGCCTCCGCATAATCATCGTAATGCGCGAGCGGCTCTTCGCCTGGTTCACGCTCACCGATCGGCAGGATCGTGAGCAGACGCGCCCAGTCGGGCAACTCGGGAAAGACGTCGTCCAGCTGCAGAGCCCGGTGCACCTGCTCTTCGATCAGGCCACTCCATTCCAACTGCCGTCGAAATGCCGCCGGGTCCCCGCCGGCGGCGTGCGACTTCCACACCTCCAGCCGCGGATCCGCGACCGACAGCCCGGCGCCGTTTTCAGCCGCTCTCTCGAGCCGCTCCGCAAGGGTCGCTGCGAGATTCGCGATGCGCAGCGCTGCCTGCGCGGAGATGCTCGATGTCAATTCCTTGCTGTTCAAAGTCTGAAGACGAATTGAGCCGCCTCCCGCACGATGGGCGGAAGGCGGCTCGTGGGATTTGTGTCCTGGTCGGACGATTACATGATGGCGCTCGGCTTGAACGACACCTTGGTATTCATGATACCAGCGCCCGTGACGTTGCACGAGAAGCTATCGTTCTTGCCACCGGCGACCTGCTCGAGGTCGGCGTCGGAGAGTTCAGCGCCGGAGACGACTTCGTAGGGAAGCACGAAGTAGAGGGTCTTCGGACCTTCTTCCACGACCTTGATCTCGAGATCGGCGGGCAGCGAGTTGTTGAGCTGCTTCTCGATCATGGTCTTCGGGGACTTCACGAAGAGAGCGCGATACTCCGGATACTTGAGGTTACGCTTGATGACTTCTTCGATTTCGTTGCGGCTGACGGCTTGAGTCGACATAGGATTTTTTGTCTGTTTTGGTTTTTGTTTCGATTCCCGCGTTCACCAAAAGATTCGGTGCTCGTGAGGTGAGCCCCACCAATTAGCTTGGCTCGTGCCAACTACTTTAAATTAGATGCAAGCAACTTACCTGCAACGCATTGCGTGATTCTCTCAATTAAGAGATAAACCGTATTTTGGAGGCCCGGCTCCATTTCCCAGCAGCAGAGTTCTACTTCTCCGCGAGGCGTGGAAGACCTTCATTTGTCTGCCTCCTGAACGTAACGAAATTGTCGCCAAATTCGGTGAGAGAATGAACCGGGATTCGTAGCATCAAACGCATGGAGCATGCGTGAATGTCCATCCGCACTAGCAGTCGAAAACGTGAAAGTTTTTGACGAGAATCTCGGAAGCTTCGGGCATGGCCAACTCGACGAGTGTGGAGCTCGTCAGCGTCATGAGGACGGGGCCTCGGTCGTCCGCGCGAGAGTTAGGAAGGTGCTCGCCAAAGATGCGCAATTGCTCAGCGGCGCGCTGCATGAGATCGCAGAGGATGCGGAAGGCCTCTGTCGAGAGCGGTGGAGTGCCGAGATAATTTTGCAGTCGGCCGCCCTCGCGATATTCGGGAAAGTTTTCCAGACCCATGAAGCGCAGGAACCACTCGGGGCGGTACTGCTCCGCCGCGGCGCGGATGCCCATGAAGTCGGCGATGATCTCGTCGAGCAACAGGTTGCGCATCGAGGAGAAGACGCGTTTGGTAAAGTAATGCGCGCACTCGTGCTCGCGGCGGATGGTCAGCGAACCGTCGCGCCACTCTGCTTCGTCGAGGCCGATACTCGCCGCCGACACGCCGCTGTATCCGCCGTCGCTCAGCAGAATGAAGCGATCTTGGTAGAGTTCCTTTTGCGGCTGCAGCCGGACGAAGCATTCCTCCCAAGTGCTGGAGCCATCGGCCAGCGCGCCGGATTCCCATTGTCGGCGGAGTCCGGCGATACGATCCCAGTTATTGTAACCGGCGATCATGCACGCGCCTTGCGAAGCAGGCACGGGCGCTGGCTCATTGCGTTTGCTAAAGGCGCGCAACAGCGTCTCGAAATCCGCTCGGCGCCGCGCGATGAGAATCGGCAAACGCCCGGCCGGAGTGGGATGAAGATGGAGCTCCAGTTCATCCGGCGCGGTGAGTTGCAGCCGTGAAGTTGCCAAATCCGAAGGCCACACTCCGCGGCGGGTCGCAGCGAGATAGTCGTCCGTCTTGCTCACGCCTTCGGCAATGGGAAAGGCGAGCTGGACCAGCTTCTTTTGCAGAGTGGGGAAGACGCCATTGATCTCCGCTTCGGCGGCATAACGTTCCCACGCAGAGACGAACGGCTCATCCGCCAGCGGGAACCGCAGCGCGCGCGTGCGCCCATCGTGCGCGAACTCGCTCTCGTTGTAGCGTAGCAATTCCTCGAGCACCGCGCCTTCCGCACCGAGCTCGCGCAGGAATGCCGCGATGCACTCGTCGCTCATCGCTCGGGCTTCAAGCCGTGATGCCGGAGGAAATCCATGAACTTGTGATACTGGTCGGTCGGCACGTTGAAGAGGCTGGCCAACCTGGTATAGCTGCCGGAGGTCTCCGTGAGGCCGCGCTGCAGAAGCTGGCGCACCTGGGTGCGATTCAAGTCGCGATCCATGAAGGGGGCGTAGACGGCATCCCAAAAGCACTCCTTGCCATCGACCATGCGCACATAGGGATCGGCACCAGCCACAGCCCCAGAACCGTCGGGCGAACCCGCGCCGACTGCCACCCCGGTAATCTCCGGCGCGGTGCTGCACGCACGCTCGAGCTGCCCTTCGAAATCACACGGCTCGATGTATTCCCCATCACTCAGCGAATAGCCAATCGTGACGATACTCTTCAACTCGCGGATATTGCCCGGCCACTTGTGACTCGAGAGCAGATCGAGCGACTGCTTGGAAAAGCTTTTACGCACGCCATAGGTGGCGGCGAGCTTCTGGAGATTGCGCTCGATCAGCAGGCGCCAGTCGTCGCCCCGATCGCGCAAGGCCGGCACATCGAGCCGGAAATAGCAGAGGCGGAAATAGAGGTCGTTGCGGAATTCCTTGGCCACGATCATCTGCTGCAACGGCTGGTTGGTCGCGGCGATGACGCGCACGTTCACCGTCTGCGTCTCGGTGCCACCGACCGCGCGGAACTCGCCCTCGGCGAGGGCTCGCAGGAGCATGACCTGCGCGCTGAGATGCAGGTCAGCGATCTCATCGAGAAACACGACGCCGCGATCCGCGGTCTCGAAGAGTCCGCGCCGGTCGCACACCGCGCCGGTGAAGCTGCCCTTCTTGTGCCCGAAGAGCTCGCTCACCGTCAGATTACCCTCCTGATATTGCGGGCAATTCACGGAGACGAACGGCTTGTCGAGCCGCGGACTGAGGACGTAGCAGGCCTTGGCGAAAAGCTCCTTGCCCACGCCGCTCTCGCCCGTGATGAGGATCGGCTCATTGAAGCGCGCAAATTTCTCCACCTTGGCGAGGAGCGCGGTCATGACCGGGCTCTGGCCCACCAGTTCCACTGCTTTTTCATCACCCCACTTCTCCGCCGAAAGCTGGCGGACACGCAGGGCGCTGTCGCTGAGGAAATCTTTAAGCATGGCGGCGGGGCGCGCGGGCGGACGCCGGGTCCCGGGGGGCGGGCAAGCTCGGGTGCGCATAGGCGAAATGGTGTCTGGCTTCAAAGCACTCCTCGGTGTCGTGGGTGTAAGTTCTAGGCAATTTGACGCTTGGCGAGTTCGGCGAAGTGTCCTCCGCGTTCGAGCAGATCCTTGTAGCTGCCTTCCTCCACGATTCGCCCTTGTTCCAGGACGATGATGCGGTCGGCATTGATGATCGTGCTCAAGCGGTGTGCAACGACGATGCGCGTGGCGTGCATGGCGTCGAGACTGTCGGTCACGATTTTCTGCGTACGATTGTCGAGCGCGCTGGTCGCTTCATCGAAGAAGAGAATGCGCGGGCGGTTGACGATGGCGCGGGCGATCATGAGCCGCTGGCGCTGGCCGCCGGAGAAAGTGCCGCCGCCTTCGCTCACCACGGTATGCATGCCCATCGGCATGCCCTTGATGTCATCCTCGAGGCCGGCCATGCGCGCGGCCTCCCAGGCATCGTCGAGGGTCAGCGGCGAGGCGCCGACGATATTGCGATAAATATCCGTGGGCACGAGACGGCTGGTCTGCAGCACCACGCCCATCTGCTGGCGCACCTCGCGCAAGTCGAGTGTGGCGAGATCCTGGCCGTCGAAATAGACGTTCCCCGCCTCGGGTTTTTCAAAGCCGAGCAACAGGCGCAGCAGCGTGGACTTGCCCGATCCGGAGCCACCGACGAAGGCGATGAACTCACCCGCTTTGATTTTCAACGAGACATTCTTGAGGATGAGCGGCCCATCGCCCTTGTAGCGAAAATTGACGTGGAAAACCTCGATCTCGCCCATGAGCTCGCCAGGATAGGACTTCGCGTCGTCGATCTCTGGCGGGGTGGTGATGATCGGCTTGAGCCGCTCGTACATCGGCACGATGGAGAGGATGCTGAGCGACGCGGAGCTGAGGGCCAGCATGGCGGTGAGGAACATGCCGAAGGCCGCGTTGAAGGCGAGGAAGTCGCCGGTCGACATCTTGAAATCACCGCCGCTGGCGTCGCTCGTCGCCTTGAGCGCATACATGACGAAGAAGATACCGATCGAGGTCACGATCGGAAAACCGGCATTGAAGACGGCGAGGAAATTCGCCACGCGACCGACCTGAAAGGAGACGCGTTTTTGCTCGGAGAATCCCCGCGCCCAGACCTTGAAGGCGTGATCCTCCGCACCCGCCACGCGCAACTTGTTCACGCCGGTGATGAGCTGAAGGACGAGGCCACTGATCTTGCCGCGGATGGAGTACTGCCGGCGCTGGTGCCGCACCTGCACGAGGTTCGCTCCGGAGCTCACGAGCACCGACACGAGGACCAGGCCGAAGGCGGTGAAGGCCAGCTTCATGTTGTACTTGAAGAGCATGACCAGGTAGAAAACCGAGGTCATGCTCCCGAGCACCGCGCTCACGCCCACGCCGGAAATGGCGGCCCGAATGGAATCGATACCCTCCGCGCGATCCGCGAGATCGCCCGCGGAGTAGTCGCGGAAAAAGGTGGAAGGCAGATTGAGCAGACGATCCCACAACGCGGCCTGAATGGAGTAGTCCATCTTGCCCTCCACCCGCAGCACGGCGATGGCGCGCGTGATTTGGAAAGTGGCCGTGGCCAGCGCGGCGAAGATGAGGCCGAGCGTAAATTGCAGGAGCTGATTGCGCTCAGCGCCGGGAATCACGCGATCGAAAATCTGCCCGGTGAAAAACGGGGTGAACGTGCCGAGCACACCTGTGACCACGCCCATCATGATGATCATCTTGAAATCCCCCGCCAATCCACGCGCGCCGAATTTCACGAGGTCGATGCCCTTCAGTAGTCCATCCGGGAAAGGCCGGTAAAAGCTCTGCGCAAAAGGATTCAGAGTCGCCGCGACCTCGGGCGTGAGCTTGTTGCGAATGCCAACCGTAGGATTAACGAACTCGTAGGCCTTGGGGCTGATAGGCAGAATGGCGACGGGCTGCTTGCTGCTCTCGATGAAGGCGAGCAACGGACCGTGATCGTGCTTCCACCACTCGCCGCGCAGGGCGATCAAGCGGCTGCGAATGCGCGATGCTTTGATGATGGCGCCGAGGGGGTCTATCTTGCGTGCATCCTTGCCGGCATCCGGGTGCGGACGAATGGTAATGCCTTGCGCCTGACCCACCAGACGGCAGGCGGCGAGCAGCGGATCGCCACCGCCGTCTGTATCCATCTTCTGCGTGCCCGCCGTCTCATCCATCACCGAGGCGATGTCGGTGAGCGCGGCTTCCTTCGCTACACGGCGGTAATCGGCCTTGCTGCGCAGGCGGTTGAATTCATCGACGGCGACGAGGCGCTTGTTGATGAATTCGCACTGGCAGAGCGTCTCGTGGAAATAATCGAGGCCGCGCCAGAGGGCCGGATCGCCGAGTGAGGTGCGGCTCGCCGTCACCTTGATGCGGTGATCGTTATAGGCCTCGAGCCAGGTCTCGGGCGAGAGCGGGAAAAGGGTGGTCTCGGTATCGAAGAAAAGCTCCTGCATGCCGACGAAGAGCCCTTCGCCGTCTTTCCACTCCATCCACACCACGCCCTTCTTGGCATGGAGCTTCTGACCTTTCCTGATCGCGATCTCGCCTTCGTCAGCGAGGTGCACTTCCGCCTTTGGGCGGGGCGTGATGTCTTTCGTGATTCCGATCGAAAGTTCTCCCACCCACGTATCGAGCAGCGGCGCCATGTACTCGACCCAATGTGCCTCGGCGGCGACCTGGGCAAAACGCGCCCGGCTCAGCCGCCACAGGCGCGTGCCGGTGAGGCCCACCGCGAGGAAGCCGTGCCCCTGACCGTAACGCTCGAGGTCCATGCCCAGCATGATCTCGCCAGCCCTCACGGTGAGGAAATGCGAACGCGCGCCGATGGGCTCCCGATCCTTCACCTGCACGGTGAACACTTCGACATTGCCCGACTCCACGAACCACAGGTTGTCCACGCCCTGGAGGAGGAAAGGCCGGTTACCACCCGCGATCTCGAGCTGCCCCTCGGCCTCAAAGAAAGCAAGCGCAGGCGACTCGGCCGCCACCTCTTCGCTCGGTGGAGTGGCTACGGCCGCGGATGGATCGTCGTCGGGCATGGTGGCTTATTCCTTGATCAAATGGGCGTAGGGGCTGTCCGGGATGGCCTTCATCTCGTCGTGCGTGCCGCGCTGCACGACCTTGCCGCGCTCCAGCACGATGATCTCGTCGGCATCGCGAATGGTGCTCAAACGGTGGGCCACGATGAGGCACGAGCAACCACGGCGGCGCATCGCGTCGTCAATCTCGCGCTCGGTCGTGGGATCCAGCGCGCTGGTCGCCTCATCGAGAATGAGGAAAGTGGGGTCGCCCACGAGAGCACGTGCGATCTCCAGGCGCTGACGCTGGCCGCCGCTGAAATTCGAGCCGCCTTCCTCCACGTCGCTGGCAAACCCGCCAGGGCGCGCGGCGATGACTTCGGCGATCGCCGCATCCTTGGCCGCCCGGGTGATATTGATTTCCGGGATGGTCGAGTCCCACATTGCGAGATTGTCGCGCACCGTGCCGCCGAAGAGGAAGATATCCTGGTCGACCATGCCGATGGAATTGCAGAGCAGATTGTGCGGGATCTCCTCGCGCGGCACGCCATCGAAAAGGATCTGGCCCGACCACGGCTTGTAGAGACCGGAGACGAGCTTGGCACAGGTGGATTTGCCGCTGCCGCTGCCGCCGACCAGGGCGACACGCGAGCCGGGCTTGATGACGATGCTGAAGTCCTCGATGAGCGGTTTCTCCAGCGGGCTGTAGCCGAAGGTGACGTTGCGAAACTCGACGTGGCCGGTGAGCTTGATGAGTTTGTTCAGCGGAGAATCCGCCGGCACGGTGCGCGTGTATTGCTCGTCCTGCGGATAGCGCAACACGTCGTCGAGTCGGTTCATGTCGCCCTCGAGTTCTTGCAGGGTGCTGCCAAAGGTCACGAAGGTCGTGATCGGCTTCATGAAGTTGCCGACGAGACCTTGAAAGGCCACGAGCATACCCACCGTGAGATGGCCATTCATGACGCGCATGCCGCCGAGCCCCAGGATCGCCGTGGTGGTGATGGAGGTGAGCAGCGGAGGCAGCGCGCCGATGCATTGGCTGTAAATGCCGAGTTCCTGTTTCGCAGCGAGCGCCTTGGCCTGGTAGCCGGCCCAGCGTGCGAAGAAGTCGCCCTCGCCACCGGTCGCCTTGAGCGTCTCGATCATCTGCAAGCCGCCCATGGCGGTGCCCATGAGCTTGCCACTCTCTTGCAACAAGCGCCGGCTGCCGTCCACGCGCTTGCGTGCGACCCACTTGTTCACCACGAGATTCAGTCCGCCGAGGAAGATGCAGGTCAGCGTGAGCACCACATCGTACTGAAACATGAGCACGGCAAAGAAGCCGAGCATGGTCATGTCGAGCACCGTGGTGGTGAGCTGCCCGGAAAGCACCTGGGCTACCTTGTCGTTGATGAGAACGCGCGAGCCGATCTCACCGCCGAAACGCTGGGAGAAAAACTCGGCGGGCAGGCGCAACACGTGGGTGAAGAACTTCGCCGACGTGGTGAGCGCGAGCTTCGTCTCAAATCGCAGGAGGAAGTATTTCTGCAGGAAGGTCACGACCATCGAGATGATGGCGGTGATGGTCATGCCCACGAGCAGCGGCTTCACCCAATCGGCCTTGCTGCCGACGAGATATTCATCGACGAAGATGCGGCTGAAGGCCGGCACGACCAAGCCGGGGATGACGAGGAAGAGGCCGCAAAGGAAGACGTAAATGAGCGCGGACTTGAACCCGGCGAGGCGCCGCATCAGACCCGGGAGGAGGCTCGCCGGTTCGCCGCCCGGTCGAAAGTCCTTGCCCGGCTCGAAGGTGAGAACAACGCCTGTGTAGCCCGCGGCGAGATCGTTGTCGGTGACCACCTGCGGGCCGCCCGCGGGATTATTGAGATAGACCTTCCCATTCTTCCAGCCCTCGAGGACGAGGAAGTGATTGAAGTTCCAGAAGACGATGACCGGCATCTTCAGCGTGGGCAAAGTCTCGAGCTCGTGCTTGAAGCCCTTGGCCTCAAGGCCGTGCTTGCGCGCAGCCTTCAGCACATTATTCGCCTTGCTGCCGTCGCGCGACACACCGCAATCCACGCGCAACTGCTCCAGTGGCAGGAATTTTTTGTAATAGCCGAGAATGATGCTGAGCGAAGCGGCGCCGCACTCCACCGCCTCCATCTGCAGGCACGTCGGGGTCTTGACGCGATTGGCGATCTTCTTGCCGCGGGCCGCGACGGGCGCGGCCGGCGACGCTGGAATCGGTGCTTTTTCAGCCATGCGATGAGGTGACGAAGTCTCGGAAGCGGGAGAGCCTTAGTGAAGGCCGAGCGTTTCTTTCACCAGCGGAATGACGAAGCCAATCGGCTTGCGTTCGCTGACGACGATGGAAGCGGAGCAAAGAGTGCCACCGAAGACACCGACGGGCGGGCCATTGGGTGAAGACCACTTGAAGCCGCTCTTGGTGGCCTGGTCGAGTTCGAGGCTCACGATGACTTTCAGCGGGGCGCTGCTACCGGAGAGGTCCTGCACGAGGCGACCGTTGCCGAGAATGCTCATCATGCTCTCCGGGGTCGAGGGATAGGGAGAAATCGATTTCACTTTGCCGACCATGAAACCGAATTCCTCGGCACGGACGGTGGAAGGTGAAAGACGCACCTGC
Organism: Chthoniobacter sp.; assembly: GCA_041287745.1. Taxonomy (GTDB): domain Bacteria; phylum Verrucomicrobiota; class Verrucomicrobiia; order Chthoniobacterales; family Chthoniobacteraceae; genus Chthoniobacter. The sequence goes on from JBGGMZ010000521.1 coordinate 33,845, forward strand.
ATGCCGGCCTCCACTTTCTTGCCGTCGCCGGCATTGATGAAGAGCACACCTTCCAGCGGCGTGGTGTCGAGCGTCTCGAGCGTAAGGATCGGCACATCCGCGGTGACGAGCTTGCCGGGCTGGACACCGACCTCCACCACGCGGCCCGTGTAGGCGCTCACGACCTTCGAGGTGCCTTCCATCTGGCCCTGCAACTCGGAGATGGAACGGCGGGCTTCATCGATGCGCGTCTCGCGCATGCTGCTTTGCTCCTGGAGTTGTTTGCGGATGGTGCCTTCCTCGGTCGTGATCTGCGTGAGGCGCACCCGGCCAGTGGATATCTTCTCCTGCATGGCGAAGAGTGAATTGCGCGCGCCCAGCACTGCGGAGGAGGTGATGAGGCCTTTGGCCTGCAGCTCTTCCTGGTTCTTCACCTTCTGCTCCAAGGGTGGGAGCTGGCTGGCGTAATCCTTGAGCGATTGATCGGTGCTGACGCGCTCCTTGGAGAGAGCATCCAGCGCAGAACGGCTGTTCTCGATTTCCGCCTTGGTCGATTTCGCATTCTGCTCGACGAGCGAGGCGAGCAAGGCCCTGGCATTCTCGATCTTCAGCGATAGACCGGACTGGCTGATCGAGGCCACCGGCTGGCCTTGGGTGACGATGTCACCCACCTCGACATCGAGCTTGGTCACGCGTCCCGTGGCACCCGCCTCCACCTGCATGATGGACCCGCCGCGGATGAGAATCCCTTTGCCGTCCACTTTGTTGGGAATGCTGCCGAAGATGCCCCAGAGGAGGCCGATGACAAGGCATACGCCGACGGTATCGAGCGCCAGCCAGCCAATGGGCGAGGTGACGCGCATGAGCATGTCGAGCTGCTCGGGAGAGGACAACCGCTCCAACGCGGCTTTGGTGAAAAGCGACTTGGGATCAGCCATGGTGTTTGGCCTCCACGCGGGAGGGCAGAGTTATCTTTTTTTGACCGGCTTGGCCTTGGCCGCCGGAAGGGGCGTCGAAACCGGCACCAGAGCGGAGCGCGGGGCGTGAACCGCGACAGCAGTCACGGGGGGAAGCGTCACGAAATCCTCCCGGCTGAATACGCTCTGGCTGGCGTGCGGCATGAGCGTGCCGGTATCGAAACGCAACTGGGCGACCGACACCGCATACTGCTGGCGGGCGGAGATGACCTGAAGCAGGGCGTTGGTCAGGTTTTGTTCGGTTTCAATGACATTGATGAGAGTGGAACTGCCCAGCTTCAGCTTCTCGCGCTCGGTCTCGAGGGCCTTTTCGAAATCGTTGGCGGCAAGCTGTGCCTTGTCGATCTGGTCGCGGCCACGCTGCAAGGCGCTGAGGTCAATGACGACGCTGGAAATGATGCTGCGGCTGAGCTGATCCGTCTGGATCATGCTCTGGTTATAAAACGAGCTCGACTGCTCGAACTGTCCGCGGGCGGCGTTGTTTTCAAACGGCCAATTCAAACTCAACCCGGCGGAAACACTGGGACCGACCTCGCGGTCGAAGGCGCGCCAATAGGCTTCGTATTGCGAATCCTGCGTGTTGCCGGCGTAGCTGCCGCGCACCTGCAGGCCGACATTGGGCTTGAGGTTGATGCGGGCGGCATCGACGAGGATTTTGCTCGAGAGCTGGGCCTTGAGCGAGGCGAGGCGATCGGCGCGATTGTCCATGGCCAGCGAGGCGAGCGCAAAACGGGGCGCTGCCTTGAGCTGGTCGGGCGGGAGCGCCTCCGGGAAATGTTCGTCGGCCAGGGGCGCCGTGATGATTTCGTTCAAGTCGAGGCCCATCGTCACGGCCAGATTTTGCGCGGCATTGACGAGATCCTGCTCGGCAGAGATGCGTTGCGAAGTGCGGATGGCGAGCTGCGCTTCGATCTGCGCCAGTTCGGAAGGAGCCATTTCATCGGCCTTGATGAGCTCGCGGCTGAGGTCGACCAACGCGCCGGAGATGAGTTCCGAGCGGAACAGCAGGCGCAGACGCTCCTGCGCGCCAACCACGCCCCAATATGCCTGAATCGTCTGCAGGACGGCTCCAGAGATGGTGTGCTGCAGATTGAGCCGGCTGGCCTCGAATTGCACCGCCGAGGAACGCTCCTGCGCGGAAGCCGCCTCGCCCGAGCCTTTGCCGAGCGGGACGATGATCTGCAAGCCGACCTGCGACTGGCCAAAATCACCGATGCCAGTGCGGCGGGTGAAGTTGTCATTCGAGCGGTTGTAGCTCACGAATGGGCCAAACGCGATGCCGTTGCGGAACTCCTTGAGCAGGTCCAGTTCAAAAGTGGTCGTCTCGACTTTGCGCACCTGGATGGGCGGAAAATCCTCGATCTGCTTCTGCAGATTCTTCAGCTGGCCCTTCAATCCGGTGAGCAGGTCCTTCTCCACGTTGGCGCTGAGCTTGTGACCTTCGGACTTGATCTTGTTGAACTGCGCAAGCTGGTCCGGCGTGGCTACGTTGCGCAGGATTTGATCGCCAAGATCCTTGATCTGCTGGTCGATCTGGTTGCCGAGGTCCGCGTCCGCCTTTTGTTTCGCGTCGGTGATGTTCGAAGTATCCGGGATCGCGTCCTTGTCCTGCTCCAGCAGCTTGATGTTGCTCTCGGTGATGCCGATGGTCTTTTGGATCGCACCGCGCTGCACCTGGTTCTTGTGAAAGGCGTCGTTATTCGCCTTGGCTTGGTCGGCCGGCAATTCGTTTTGCTGGTAAGACCAGTTCAGACGGCCGGTGAGCGTAGTGTCAAACTGGCCGGTCGCCACGCGCAGACTGGCCCTGGCCTGGGCCACGTCTTCCGCGGTGAGTTTGATGATCGAGCTCTTCAGCAGCGTGACACGGACGGCATCCAACAAGCCAATGCGCCGGGGGCTGATCGTTTCTTCCACCTCGGACGCCCTATCTGCGGCGTCCGACTTGCTAGGCACGGGCGGCAGGACCTTGTCGCGCGGCTTGACGGGCACGACGGTCGCATTGCCATTGATCGGCGGAATGAGCGGCGTCGAAGTAGACGGCGGGATATTAGTGCCGTCGGGCAACGCGGGGTTGGCCGGATTTGGAACGATGAGAGGTGGGTTTGTCGGATCCGTCGTGGCAGCGGCGGGCGGAGTGCCTGGCGCGGGAGTGGCCGGGGTCTTTTGATCCGGAGCGGCGGTCGAGGCATCCAATGCGTCAGCGAGCAGCGTAGTTGCATTGACCTTCGGTTTCGCGAGAGGCTTGGATTTCGGAGCCGCGGAATCGGCCGCGAGGGCTGTAATGCTTGTTCCCACTAGGCCGAGGAACAGCCCGCGAAAAAATGGGAAACCGCCTTGGAAGCTCATATCAGATTTGGCTTGTGGTAATTGCAATCGAGACCGCCTATGGCCGCCACGCTTTCAAAGAAAGGGTTCCCGTTTGCAGTCGTTAATTTGAGGCTTTTTTGATCTTCGGTTGATGGCCAGACAAGCTTTTTCCCTGATGCGAATGGTGAAATTTGTAAGGGAACTAAGGGAAGTGGCGTAGCACACTACGTGCCTTCACCTAACATAACGAAGGGCTCGCCCGTTTTATTCCCGGCACCTTGTGGTCATATTTTGACCAGTGGTTCACCCAAACGATTCTTTTGAATTTTAGTCGTGAACATTTTTTGTCCTTCGGCTCTCTTACGCCGCAATCCGTGTGGCTCTCGTGTCCCTCGACTGTGGGTGGTATGGGCGCCTGGCGTGATTAAGGCCCTTACTCTTTATGCAAAAAGATACCCCCGGTGCGGTCTCACAGGATGCTGACGTCCAGGCCATCGATCAACTCCGCGAACTCAATGGGCGCATCCGCGCCGAGCTGGCGAAGGTGATCATCGGCCAGGACAAAGTGATCGAGCAATTGCTCACATGCATTTTCGCCCGCGGCCACGCGCTGCTCATGGGCGTGCCGGGGCTGGCCAAGACGTTGCTCGTGCATTCGCTGGCGGACCTGATGTCGATGTCCTTCAGCCGCATCCAGTTCACGCCTGACCTGATGCCGAGCGACATCACCGGCACGGAGATCCTGCAGGAGACCGATCAACCGGGGCGGCGCGCCTTCGAATACGTGAAGGGGCCGATTTTCGCCAACATCGTGCTGGCCGACGAAATCAACCGAACCCCGCCGAAGACGCAGGCAGCGCTGCTCCAGGCCATGCAGGAACAGAAGGTGAACTCTGGCAAACACAGCTTCCGGCTGGACGCGCCCTTCTTCGTTCTCGCGACGCAAAACCCAATCGAACAGGAAGGCACCTATCCCCTGCCCGAGGCGCAGCTCGATCGCTTCATGTTCCTCATCAATGTCGGCTACCCAAGCGCGGCGGAGGAATTGCAGATCGCCAAGACGACGACGGGGGGCGCCTCGGCGGTGCTCGACAAGATTCTCCATGCAGAGGACGTGCTCAAGTTCCAGGAGATCGTCCGACGCGTGCCGGTGCCGGATCACATCTACGAGCACGTGGTGAAACTGGTGCGCAAGTGCCGGCCGGGCGGGGAAGAATCGCCGGAGTGGATCAAAAAATGGGTCATGTGGGGCCCGGGTCCACGCGCCGTGCAGTATCTGGTGCTTGGCGCCAAGGCCCGTGCGGTCTTGCAAGGCAGCTATCTCGCACGAATGGAGGATGTTCACGCCGTGGCCGAGCCGGTGCTCGCCCACCGCATCCTCGTGAATTTCCACGCGGAGAGCGAAGGCATCAACAGCATCGAAATCATCAAGCGCGTCATCAAGGAGACCGAGGCCTAAGCGACGATTCCGGAATGGCTCGCCCCAGCGACGATCTCGGTTTCCTCGATCAAGGCGCCATCGCGCGCCTCTCGCGGCTGCTCCTCAATGTGCGCAACCCGATGCTCGGGAGCGTCACCGGCCAGCATCGTTCCGCAACGCGCGGCGCTTCCGTGGAGTTCGCCGAGTACCGCAAATACGCGCCCGGCGACGACATCAAACATCTCGATTGGCGGGTCTTCGGCCGCACCGACAAGTTTTTCATCCGCGAGTTCGAGGCCGACACCAATCTCCGCTGCTACATCGTCCTCGACACCTCGGCCTCGATGAATTTCACCAGCACTCCCGAGGGCGGCACGCGCTTCGATTACGCCCGCCGCCTCGCCGGCACCCTCGCGCACCTGCTCGTCCATCAAGGCGACGCCGTCGGGCTCACTTGTTTCGCTGAGAAGGCCCACGACCTGCCTCCCCGCCGGACGCCCAGTCATCTGCGCCAGTTCTACCAGATGCTCGCCAACACCAGGCCCGCGGGCGAATCGAACATCGTCCAGACCTTGCA
>JBGGMZ010000522.1:0-7554 GCA_041287745.1 Chthoniobacter sp.
AGCCCGGAGGATGTCTTCAAATTCCTGGACGGAGTGCTGCCCAACCACGTTGAGGTAGCACTTGGAGTCTGCGCGGCAGTAGAGTTGAAAATACATGAAAGCCTGACAAGACGATGCGCCTTCATTTTCACCATCGCAACAAGAAACTGCGTATAAACCCGTAATTTCTATAAAAGGTCCTGCGGTGCAGGCACCTGAGTGGCCAGGATCGGCCGATTGCACCCTTGGTCGACGCCTACGCGCACGCCCTGCGCTGCTGGCGCGAGTAGGGCCTGATCCCCGTTAAGCTGCGGTCAGCACGTGAATCGCGCGGTGCGCGACGAGGTCTCGCGTCTTCGCGGAGTAGGCTGCCATGTGCGGTGCTGCGAGGTGTGCCTCCAGCGCGGCGGTGCTTTCCCACTTTTCGACCACGAGGAAAGTGTCCGGCCCCATTTCCGTCTGAAACTTCAGGGTCGGGCTCGTGTCGACGGTGGCCTCGTACTCGATGCATCCTTCCTCGGCGCGGACATTGGGCACATTGGCACGGAAGGTTTGCAGCACGGTTTCGCGCTGGCCGGGTTTGGTGGTGATGATGGCGATGACGTGGATCATGACGAAAGAGGGGACGCTGACCGGCCAGACGCTGTGACAGTTTCCCCGGTGCGAAGCAAGCTTCACAGCACGGTCGGCGGAGCATCGTTTCGGATAAATTCCCTCAGAAATCGACGGAAGCGGGGTTGCAATGGAAGCGGGTTCGACACTCCCACGCCCCTGTTTTCCCCCGAACTACGCCCTTTCCACTGATGAAACCCCCATCCGATCCGGGCTCCTATGCCACGCGACGGCAGATGCTGCGCGCGACGGGGCTCGGGCTGCTCGGGCTGAGTGGAAATCCGCTCGCTGCCTTGAGCGCGCTGGAGCCGCCGACGACCCGCACGGGCCCCGGCAAGGCGAAGTCGATCATTCTCATCTTCAATGGCGGCGCCCCCAGCCACATCGACCTGTGGGACCCCAAGCCCGAGGCGACGGCGGAAGTGCGTGGCAGTTTCTCCACCATCAAGACAAACGTGCCGGGCGTGCACATCTCGGAACTCCTCCCGCGCATGGCCCAGCGGATGGACAAGCTGGCGCTCATCCGCTCCGTGCATCACGAACACACGAGCCACAATAGCGGCATGTATTGGTCTACGGCGGGGCGGCCCTATCGGGTCGACAGCACGCTCATCAATCCCAGCCGGACGGATCTGCCCGGCGTCGGCACGCTCGTGGGCTGGCTGGCGCAACGCGATGGCTTCAGCCGCGGCGTGCCGCCGTATGTCATCACGCCGTTCCCGCATTGCGACAGCAAGGCCTACATCACGCCGGGACAGTACGGCGGTTGCCTCGGCGCCCGCTTCGATCCCTTCGTCCTTGATGCGGATCCCAATGCCAAGGATTTCAAGGTGCGCAATCTCTCGCTGGAGCAAGGGCTCACTGCCGATCGGTTGGGGGACCGGCTCGATTTACTGCGCGGGCTCGGCGCGCATGCCGCGCCCATCGCTTCGCCGCAGATGGCCGATATCGATATCTTCACCCAACAGGCGGTCTCGATCCTGCAATCGGGGAAGGCGGCGGAGGCCTTCGACCTTTCCAAGGAACCGGATTCCGTGCGCGAGCGTTACGGCCGCCACAGTTGGGGCCAATCGCACCTGCTCGCGCGCCGGTTGGTGGAGGCGGGCACGCGTTTCGTCACCACGGTGAATGGGCCGAGCATCACGTGGGACACACACAAGGATAACTTCAACGCGCTGAAAAATCGTCTCGTGCCGCCGATGGAACAGGCCTACGCCGCACTGCTCGACGATCTCGACGAACGCGGCTTGCTCGAGACCACGCTCGTCGTCTGGATGGGCGAGTTTGGCCGCACGCCCAAGATCAATGTCGATGCCGGCCGCGACCACTGGCCGGGCTGCTACAGCGTGCTGCTCGCCGGCGGTGGCATTCGTGGCGGGCAGGTCATCGGCGCCTCCGATAGTATCGGCGCTTTCCCGAAGGATCGTCCCACCACGCCCGCAGAGATCCACGCCACCATGTATGCCGCGCTCGGCTATGATGTGCGCGGCATCACCTATCAATCGAGCGATGGGCGCCCCATCGCGTTGACCGAAGGCTCGCCGATCAACGAGCTCTTTTAGACCAAGCCCCGCTGCGCAGCTTCTTCCTGCCGCAGATCATAGCCCTGGAGCAGACCGGTATTCGTCGCCACGCCGATGCCCCAGCCCGCATTGTCGCTCTCGATGAACTCGACGTGCGGGGCGAGCGCCTTGAGCACGCGCCAGAGGTAGTGGACCTCCACGCGCGGTGTCTTCGGGGAGTGGACGATGTCGTGAAATATGAGGGGCGCATCCGCCTTCATCAGCGGCTGATAGTTGCGAAAATCCGCGAGTACACCGGCAAAGGAATGATCGCCATCGAGAAACAGCGCCTCGATCGGGTCGCCGCCGAGCAGGCGCTGGACTTCGGTCGCTGTCTCTGGTGCTGAGGAATCGCGCTCCACGAGGTGGATGATGAAGCCATCGCTGCGGAGACGCTCCGCCACCTGCCGCTTCTTCACCCCGCTGCTGCTGTATCCCCAGGCGGAGCCGGGAAGGTCGACCGAGATGATGGTGGATCCTGGGGGCAGGACTCGCGAAAGCATGAACAGTGATCCGCCCTCGCGCGTGCCGACCTCCACGAGGTTGCGCGGTTGCATGGCCGCCATGCAGCCCATGAGGTAGCGAAACTCCCAGTCGCGCTGGGGAAAATCGATCTGCATCCGGCGCAGTTCTTCGCGGCTGCTCTCGTAGTGGAGGAACGGAGGGTTTTTGGACAGTGGCTCCATGGCGGATGTCGGGAAAAAAGGCCGGTCGGCACTCCCGCCAGCCTCGCCCGGCAGAAAAGCACGGCGTCTCAGCGGCGTCGATGCTTTGCTCTAAGCCTCCGCCGTCTCATTCCCCGCCGTCGCCATCGCCAGGGGCTCGTGCGGGACGGGGTCATCGTGGTCGAGATATTCGGCGCACACCCGGAAGAAGTCGGCCTTGGTCATCACCCGGCGGATCGTGTGCTGGAATTGCCCCGTGGGTTCCACCCCATGGGTGATGAAGTTGAGATATCGCTTCATCTTTTGCACTTGGGACACCTCGGGCACGGTGGGGGCGCACACCGCTTCGTAGAGCGCCTCGATATAGCCGAGCACATCGCGTCCGCTCGGCTGGAAAATGGGCTCGCCGCGGCGATGCTGGCGGACCTGTTGGAAAATCCACGGATTGCGGATCGCAGCGCGCCCGATCATCAGCCCGCACGCGCCGGTAATCGTGAGGACATCGTCCGCATTCGTTACCGACCAGACGTTGCCATTCGCCACCACCGGGCAGGGCATCGCGGCGACGGCCCGGGCGATGTAATCGTAGTGCACCTCGCTGCGATACATCTCCTTCACCGTGCGCCCATGCACAGTCAGCAGGTCGAGCGAATGCCGCGCGTAGATCGGCAGCATGTGCTCGAATACCGAGGGATCGTCGAAGCCGATGCGCGTCTTGACCGTGAAGGGGATGGTGATCGCCTCCCGAAGCGCGCCGAGGATCGAATCCACGCGCGCCGGATCGCGCAGCAGCCCGCCGCCCGCGCATTTGCGGTACACGACGGGCACAGGGCAGCCGAGATTCAGGTCGATGGCGGCGATGGGGTGCCGCTCCAGTTCCTTCGCTGCTCGCACCAAGCTGGGGATGTCGTTGCCCATCATCTGCGCCACCACGGGGCGTCCCGTGGGATTCTTTGTAATCGAGGCGAGAATGCCCGGGTCGAGCCGCGAGTCCCCATGCACCCGGAAATACTCTGTGACGTAGAGATCCGCGCCTCCATAGCGCGTCATGAGCTGCCAGAAAGGCAGATCGGTCACGTCCTGCATAGGGGCAAGGACGAGCACTGGATCGGGGCCGCGGAGCAGGGCATGAAGTGGAGAAGGCGAGTGCAAGCTCTCCACTTTCCGCAGATGCGTCGCCGGGGCGACGTTTATTTTCGCGGTGTGGGGCCCGCTGCCCCACACCGCAAAAAATCAATGAGAGGTATCCCTTAGCGCTTCTGCGGGGCGGGCGGCGCTGGCTGCGTCGGGAGCTGGGTCCGTTGGGGCAGGGTGCGGCCCTTGGTATCGGGGGTGATCTCGGCCCGGCCGATGAGCGTCGCGCCTTCATCCATCGCGAGGCGGTTGGTCGTGAGGCTGCCGACGAGCGAGGCAGAGCCCTTCAATTCGCAACGGCCGGTGACCAGCACGTCGCCGGTGACAGAGCCGTGCAGGGTCAGCGCGCCTGCCTGGATGTTGCCTTGGACACGGGCTTTCGGGCCGAGGACGAGGGTCTCGCCGATAATGTCGCCGTCATGCAACTGACCGTCGAAATGCAACTCGCCGGAAAAATTGAGCGTGCCGGTGATTTCAACGTCACTGAGAATGGTGCTGGATGGATTCATGGATGCCCATGTCTATCGTCTGCGCGCGCGGAGCCGAGCGTTATTTTTTTCGGTTTCCAGCGGCCCGATTCTTGTCGTCGCTTGCCTTCCCTGTGGGTTGAGTGAGATTCCTCCGCATTCTCCCGTATGAACGTGATTCGCTGTAGCCTGACGACGACGGTGATGCTTGCTACTTTCCTCTTCGGTGAGCCGGTGGTAGCGCAGCAGCCAGCTCCGCCATCCACTGCGAATTCTCTCGTTTCACAGCAGGCCTGTCGCGCGCAGTTCCGCTATCTCCGGCAGGCGCTCCACGCCATCGACTTGAAAGGCGCGCCGGTCATGACGGACGGTGTGTCGACCCACGTCGCGGAAGCCGAATGGCCTTTCATGGCCGTGGCCTACTACGGCTATGCCTGCGCTGATCTCGCGCAATGCGACCCCACGCTGCGGGGGGATGCTATCACGGAAATGCGCTGGGCCTTGGATGCCTTGCAGACCCCGCGCCTGTCCGGATTCATGGTCCCGCATTTCGGCGCGCCCTTTGGCAATGGCTCCCTCACGCCCTCGGTTTTCGTCCACGGACATTTCCTGAATCTCGCCGTCCGATATCGCGAAGTTACCGGCGATGCGGCTTACGATGCCCTCATGCTGCGGATCGCCACCGCGCTCGACCATGCCTACACGCAGGATGCACAAGGCCTTCTCCCGAGTTACATGCACCCGCCGATGTGGTGGCTCACCGACAACTGCCCCGCTCTTTCAGCGCTCGCGCGCTACGACCGCCTTTTCCAGACGCACTTTGCCGCGGGAAAAGAGAAGTTTGTCGCTTCGGTGAAGGCCTATTACCTCGACCCCAAGACCGGCATGTTTTGCACTTATGCCAACCCGCCGACTCGGCAAGCGGGCCAGGGGCCGCGCGGCATTTCCATGATGTATGGACTGCACTTCCTCAAGGACTTCGCGCCGGAGGATGGGGACAAGCTCTACTATCGGCAGATCCCCGAGGTGGGCCAGGCCATGATCCTGTTCGGACGCACGGAGCTTTGGAAGCGCGCGAATGAGCGCACGCCCAATCAGTGAGCTGCCCCGCCTACTTGCCGAACATTTTGGCCACGATGAAAATGAGAACGGCGCCGCCGAGTCCGCCGCCCAAGAGCATGTAGATAAGCGAATAGCCGGCTGCGGCAACGAGAGTAGGTAGGAGTACTGCGATCATAAGTTTTTGCCGCTGCCGGGTTTCAGATCCCCCAGCAATTGCACTGAGGAAGCTAACAGCGGTCTAACTCCTGATTCGTGCGATGAAGTTGGAGAGGCTGCATGCCGGGAGCGCAATTTAATCGTTGGCTAAAGCAGCTTCGACTTAGTTGTGTCGCACGAATCTAGCGATAGCGCCGAAAACTAAACTCGGTCAGCCTGAGCGTAGCGGGGAATCATGGGCGGAGCCGAAAGCCGAGCGAAGCGAGACGCCTATGGGACTGTGGGGCAAACTCCATCTTCTGCGGGTTCTCGTGCGGAGCCGATACGCGCTCCCGGAGAATAGGCGCTCTCTCCGGATGCACGTCTAACGACGGAAGATAAGTTGTTTTCGGACGCACGCGCGGCTCCGCGCGAAGACCCGCAGATATTTGAGGTCCTTCGACTCCGCCCATGATTCCCCGCTACGCTCAGGATGACAGGCCTTTTCTGGAACACGCTATCGCGCGGGACGTGCGACAAACCAAATCGGATGATTTGCGTCCTTCTAGCACCTAACATGCGTCCGCCGCACCCCTTCTCTTCTTCCCACTCCGCGTCCTCTGCGTCTCTGCGTTTAAAATCAGGCCTCCCAGCGTGGGAATGCCCTGTGGTCGAGAAAGAAGCGCAAGATACGCCCGACCTGCGAACTTCCTTACAAGCGTATGAAAACGACCGCACACGTTGACGAGTTCGTTCATGGGCGGGTTCTGGATGTGAACTTGCATGGCCGGCTCACTCGCCGGGACTTTGATTACATCGCACCCGAGACCGAAAGGCTCATCCGGAGATACGGCAAGATCCGGATCGTGGTGACCTTGCACGATTTCGATGGCTGGGATCTCGGCGCCGCCTGGGAGGAGATCAAGTGGGATGCGAAACATTTCAATCACATCGAGAGGATCGCGATTGTCGGTGACAGCCGGTGGCACGAGCGCATGGCGAGCCTATGCAGCCCTTTCACCACGGCAGAGGTACAGTATTTCAATCTCGATGCGCTGGACGAGGCGTATCAGTGGGTGGATGCTTGAGGTGATCCGAGGGAGCGTCTAATCAAGCGGCCGAAATGCTTCACCGCAGAGGCGCAGAGGGCGCAGAGGCGGATAATAGGCACAGATGGAAACGGATCAGTACCGTTGGAGAGAACCGCGCCTTTCAGAAATCCGTGTTTCATCCGTGTCGATCCGTGGCTCGTTTTCCCAGCTTCCGGTCCACTATTCCTCTCTGCGGCCCTCTGCGTTTTCTGCGCCTCTGCGTTAAAATAAAACCTTCACGGAAGAAGATCAGCTGCTGTAGCCGCCGCGCTCTTTTGGGGCGTGGGCGCAAGTCACGCCTCGCCTATCGGGGTTTTCGCTGGCCACTGTCCTCCACACGGCAACAGAGCGCCATGGCTACAGCGCCTGGGTTGCAACTACAGTGTTGTTGCGAGTCACTCGGCCGGCTTCCTCCGTAACATCACGATCAGGTAGACCGCGATCGCCAGATTTACGACTAACAAAATCACCTTCGCCACCGAGCAATGCTTGATGATCTCCATGATCTCGATCGGCACGAAGGAGAGCGTGATGACCAACGTGACATATTCCGCCCACCTCTGTTTGAAGATGAGCCCCACGCCCTCAATCATAAAGATGGCGCCGTAGGCGATACTGAAGCCACTGAGATGCTTCAACTTCTGCCCATCGACTTGGTCGGCCTTTTGCAGCAACGATGCGATGTAATGGTTATCCGCATCGAGGTGCAGTGCATTGACCCACCCGAGCAAGGTTTCTTGCAGATCCCCGTCGACCGCCTTCAATATACCGGTGGCGACCACCACCAGGAACAGGCCCTGGACGAGCTTGTAGGTTCCCACCCAGACGAGGCTGGCCTCACCGCGGC
>JBGGMZ010000523.1:0-2618 GCA_041287745.1 Chthoniobacter sp.
GAAGGCACGAAGGGGCAAAGAGCGAGGGCTGCTGCTGAGATTGCGCCCACCTTCGTGCCTTCGTGTCTTCGTGGTTAATTACTAATACTTCCCGAAATAAGCGCCCCGAATTAAGGAGGAAACTTCCCTGACAGGACACTAGGGTAGCTCGTTCCTCGCAACCCTGGGCTCGACGATTCAACACCTTCGGCGTTGCCTGCCGTGTTGCCTTCGGAAAAGTGCACACCAGCGCGACGTCAGCACCGCCTCGCTCGCATCGCCATACCCGTAGGCTGTTACCCCCTCACAAATCCCCATCGACCGCCACCGGTGGCGGGGTGTGCCACCACTTCGAGAGGCGTGCGGTGGGCACGGCGGGAATGGCGTGGCCGGCGGTGGTGTAGTGCGAGGTGTCGTTGAAGAGCGTGAGCCGCGCGCGGACGGAATCCTTGAAATCCACGATGTTTAGCGCGGCGGGATTTTGGTCGAGGGCATCGCGATAGCGGCGGGGATCAAACCCCAGCAGCGAGCTGAGCAGGAGGCGAATGGTCGCCTTGTGCGAGACTACGATGACATTCTGGCCCTGATGCGTGCGCACGATCTCGAGCAGCGCGGGCAGGGCGCGTGCCGTCACGGCGAGGCCGCTTTCACCACCCACGGGGGCAAAGGTATAGGGATCCGCCTCCCACGCGGCGGATTCGTCGGGATAGCGATCGTCCACCTCACGACGGGTCATCTGCTCCCAGTGGCCGTGGGAGATTTCGCGCAAGCCTTCCCGTGGCTGCACCTGGAGCCCATGCGGCTCGGCAAGGAAGCCTGCCGTCGCGATCGTGCGACCCAGGCTCGACGCGTAAACGGCAGCCACCTTCTCCGTGCTCAAGCGCACGCCGAGACGCCGCGCCTGCTCGCAACCCTCCTCGGAGAGCGGCACATCGATGGAGCCGGCAAAGCGATCCTCGGCGGAAAGGACGGTGGCGCCGTGGCGAATGAGGAAGATGCGAGTGTTCACGGGGTCCATGCTCTGCAATATCCGGATTAAAACGACAAGCCCATCTGCGCGCCGATGACGATCGCGTCGGGAATTCGCCCCGTGCCGCCGGGGTGCGCGACGTACTGGAAGTCGGGCTGAAGGTAGGCAAATTTCGTGAACTGGATTCGATACCCGAGCTCGACCACGCTCTCATGCTCCGGCCGGCCATTGCCCGTCGCCTCGATGGTCTGCGCGTAGTCGCCGCCAAAGGCGCCGTAGATGAGCCCCGCGATGGTCTTGTCCCGCGGACGCCCCGGCAACAGCCCGGTATAAAAGGCGCCCACGTTGAACTGCCACGGGATGATCGAGATGTTGTCCTGCGGATAGTAGCCGCTATCCACGAAGAGCGTGAGCCCCTCTTCGCTGCCGGGCGCTTCTTGATACACCATCTGGTCGCCGTGCACGTAGAAGCCGTAGCTGCCGCTCGCTTTTTCCGTGCTGCCAAATTGCGAGTAGCCCTTCCACGGCGAATACGAGCCGCCGATCCAGTAGTGGCCGGGCAGGCCTTTCATCTGCGGCGCGGCGGCCGTCTTGCCATCGGTCTTGCCGCCGCCTTCCGTGGACACGGAGCGCTTGAAAAATTCCGGCGTCCAGCCGACCTGCGCGAGCATCATCACGCCGTCGCCGCCGCGAATGCTCCAGTCGAGGCCATTATGGGTGCGATCGAAGATGCGATCCCATGTCTGAAACACGCCGAACTGGATATTAAACTCCGGTGTAGGATCGACTCGTAGCCGCGCCGCCCACGTGGCGAATGGGTAGGCGGAAAATTGCGTGTCGAAGAGCACGTTGCGGATGTTTCCGTCGATGCCGTTGTTCATGTAGAGCCCGTAGACCGGCGAGGTATTGAAATCATCCGAGGCGGCGAAACGCCCCACCTTGAGCTTCACCTTGTCGTCCCAAAATTTCTGCTCGAGGGCCAAATTGTAGAAGAAGAAGTTCTGCCCGCCATGCACCTGCTGCACGTCGTACTGGCTGCCCACGTAGGCGTTCGTCACACTGCCGCCCGAGCGGTTGATGATGCTCGTCAGAAGCTGCGCGCCGCGCCAATTGACGAGCTTCTCGAGGTCGAAGGTGAAGCCGAGGTAGAAGTTATCGACGTAGGAAAAACCGCGCCGCTTGCCGCCGCTCACATTGCCCGCGGGGTTGGCTACGTAGTAGCTGTCGAAGGTCACGCCCGCATCGGCCATCCGCGTGCGCAGCCCGCCTAGGTCGCCGAAGAGATAGTCGCCCTCCGCCCAGCTCGTGGTGGCGCTGGCGCTCGGCAGGTTGGTCTCGAGTATCGGGCCCTTGAGCGAAGGTGTGCCGGCAAAGGCGGAGGTGGCGAATGCGAGCGCAACGAACGTGGTCACACAAAAAAACCGCGGAAGGCGTATTCTGGGGAGCGCACCCGTCCCACATTTCGAAGGCTCTGAATCGAGGACCGAACGCCAACGGCGTTCAATCATCCAGCCCAGGGTTGCGAGGAACGAGCTACCCTGGGTGAACGAACCTCCTCTGCGGCCAACCCTGAAAGGGTTACATCCATCTGCGAGTGGGTGATTCAACCCTTTCAGGGTTGGACGGCTTTTGGATGGGTCAACCCAGGGTAGCTCGTTCCTCGCAACCC
>JBGGMZ010000524.1:0-3890 GCA_041287745.1 Chthoniobacter sp.
TGGTATTGATTCGGCCCCAAGGCGCGTTCGACTTGTTGCCCAACGTAATTCCCGTTTGGGTTGGTGAATGTCGGAGTGTCACCGGTATTCCCGTCCCATCGAATCGCGCCGACCAGCGTGCCGCGCGGGTTTACGGCGTGCAGAGTGGCCTGGCCTGGCGCAAGCGCCGCTAGCACCAGGACACATATCCCGCGAAGGGTGTGGAGTGCAGCATTCATAGGGGAACTGGAGGGGTTAAAAACGGCGGAGGTGCCGCTTCGGGTGGCAGGAAAAGACAGTCTGGGAAACGACTTTGCACGGAAATTCGATAGCTGGAGGGAAGGCGGATGCCTAATTCGAAGGGAAGTGGATAGCTCGTCGCTCGCTCCTTGCCATACGACCCAAAGCGCTTTCGCGACCCTCCCCTATTTATTTCGCGGTCTCTTAGGGCCACGCCCTCCGAGTCTCGAGCCCCGGCCTCCACTCTCCAGATGCAGCGGCTAAGAAACCGCCTACATTTCGGTCAAAGTCCTCCGATGCCCGCTCTGTAGCGGCGGTCTCCGACCGCCGACCGCACCGGCTTCACCTGATTACCATGCCCATTTTCCGTCGCCGCTCCCTTTTCCTGCCCGTCGCCCTCTGGCCCCTGCTCGCCTACACCGCTGCCCACGCGGACACCGCGACCCCGGCCACTCCCTGGCAGGACATCCGCCCCGTCCTCGAGCAGAAATGCTACGACTGCCACGGCGGCAAGAAGACCAAGGGCGGCGTCGACCTGAAAAAGCTTCACGACGACCCCCAGCTCGCCACCCAGTTTGAGATGTGGGAAAAGGTCAAGGAAGCCATCGCCTCGGGCGACATGCCCCCGGACGATAAACCCCCGCTCCCCGGCGCCGAAAAAACGAAGACCCTCGGCTGGCTCACCCATTCCCTCGACGAGACCATCCGCGCCAACGCCAACGATCCCGGCACCGTCACCATCCGCCGTCTCACCAATACCGAGTACGACCACACCCTGCGCGACCTCACCGGCATCGACCTCGGCCTCGGCCGGGAATTCACCCCCGACGGCGGCGGCGGCGAAGGCTTCTCCAATGTCGGCGACGTCCTCTTCACCAGCCCCCAGCAGCTCGACAAATACTTCGCTGCCGCGCGCAAGCTCGCCGACCACGCTACCATCCTTCCCGGCAGCGGCATCACCTTCCAGCCCCAGCGCGTGGGCCTCCGCGGCTTCGTGCAGGTGAAGGCCCAGGCCGAGCAGGCCCTCTACGTCTGGTACCAGAAAATGGCCGAGCCCATCCTGCCGAAGGATGGCGAAGACGCCCGCGAGGCCGATTACATGACCGCCTGCTGGAAGTGGAAGCACAAGGACCTCACCGGTGCGCAATCCCTCGAGCAGCTCGCCAAGGACGCCGGCCTCATGCTCCCCTTCCTCGAGAATTGGTGGAACATCCTCAACAATCTCAAGCCCGAGTCCCGCTACCTCGATCTCACCCGCGTCGCCTGGCGCGACCTCCCGCCACCCGACGCCGCGAAGCCAAGGGAAATCCCGGCCCCCGTTGCGGCGAAAATCCTCCAGATCCAGACCGATCAACGCTCCTGGCTCGGGCCGGCCAAAAACCCCGGCGGCGGCGTCCAGCGCCGGCAACAGGATTCCGACGGGATCCACAAGTACCCGGTCCCTGTCCTCGCCGGTGTCGGCGGCCATTCCGTCGTCCACCTCGTCCTCGGCAGCGTCGCCGATGGGAACACCGGCGACTGGGTCACCTTCGACGAACTCACCCTCAAGCACGGCAAGAAAAAGGAACTCTACATCGACTGGCTAAAGTCCCAGATCGCCGCCGACAAGGACGCCCTCGCCAAAGCCAGCGCCCCCGCCCAGCCGGCCCCCGCGCCCGCGAATCCCAGCACGCCCGCAGCCAATCCCAATAGCCCCAGCACTCCCGCCACCGCCGCGGCCAAGCCAGCCACCCCTCCCGCCAAACCCGTCGACCCCGCCAAGCTCAAGGGCCGCCTCGCCACCTGCGAAGCCGCCCTCGCAAAATTCGGCAAGGACCCGCGCAACCCCGAGGCCAAGGTCGCCCCCGACGCCATCGTCGTCCAGGCCCCCATCGTCGTCGATCTCCCGCTGCCCGAGGACGCCCTCGAATTCCGCGCCTCCGGCAAGCTCGACATCGATGGCCCCGACGCCGATTCCGCCAGCGTCCAGTGGATGGCCACCACCCAGACCCCGCCGCCCGACCCTTCCAAGGTCCTCCCCGGCCTGCTCACCGTCTGGAAACGTGGCACCACCGCCTCCGGCCGCCTCATGCGCGAGTTCGGCACCATGAAGGTCGCCTTCCCCGACGAATACGCCCGCCGGCTCGAGGAGGTCTCCCGCAATTTCATCCGCGGCGGCAATTCCGCCAGCGTCTACTATCTCAGCGACAAGCAGCTCCTCTCCGTCATTCCGCCCGCCGAGAAGGCGCACTGGGAAAAGATGATGGTCGACTGGAAATACTGCAGCCGCGGCCAACTCAGCCCCCAGCAGGGCAAGGAATGGGACGAGATCGAAAAGAAGGACCTCGCCGCCTTCGCCACCCGTGCCTGGCGCCACCCGCTCAGCGCCGACGAGACCGCCCAGATCTCCGCCCTCTACGATGCCGCCCGCGCCCGCGAGCTCGATCGCGAATCCGCCGGCCGCGAAGTCCTCGTCCGCGTCCTCGTCTCCCCGCAATTTCTCTTCAAGCTCGAGGACGCCACCACGCCCGGCGTCCAGCCGCTCACCGCGTGGGAAGTGGCCACCCGCCTCAGCTACTTCATCTGGGCCTCCGCGCCGGATGATGCCCTGCGCGCCGCCGCCGCCGATGGTTCGCTGCTCCAGCCCGAAGTCCTCGCCCGCGAAACTCAGCGCCTCCTGCGCGACCCGCGGGCCAGCGCCCTCGCCGAGGAATTCGCCGGCCAATGGCTCAAGTTCAACGGCTTCGAGGCCAAGGCCAACATCGATGCCGCCAAATTCCCCGAGTTCACCCCCGAGCTGAAGCGCGACATGTATCGCGAGGCCGTCGAGTTCTTCACCCACCTCATCCGCGAAGATCGCCCCCTGCGCGAGATCGTCGGCGCCGACTACACCTACCTCAATGAGCGCCTCGCCAAATTCTACGGCGTGCCTAATGTCACCGGCGAAGACTTCCGCCAGGTAAAGGTCGCCGACTACCAGCGCGGCGGCGTGTTAGGCATGGGCGCCCTCCTCGCCAAGAATTCCTACCCCCACCGCACCAGTCCCGTGCTGCGCGGCAATTGGCTCCTCACCTCCGTCCTCGGCACCCCCGTCCCGCCCCCGCCGAATAACGTGCCCAAGCTCGACGACAGCGTGAGCAAAGCCTCCACCCTCCGCGAGCGCCTCGAGCGCCATCGCCAGGACAAAGCCTGCTCCGTCTGCCACGACAAGATCGACCCCCTCGGCTTCGCCCTGGAAGGCTTCGACCCCATCGGCCGCAGCCGCGCCCAGGATGAAGCCGGCCTGCCCATCGACGACACCGGCCAGATGAAAAACAGCCCTGCCTTCAAAGGCATCTCCGGCCTGCGCGGGTTCCTCTCCCAGCACGACGCCGAATTCACCAACAACTTCTGCCGCAAACTCATCGGCTACGCCCTCGGCCGCACCATCCTGCTCACCGACAAACCGCTCATCGAAACGATGCGCACCGACCTCGCCAAGAGCGACGACCGCCTCAGCGTCGCCATCCTCGACATCGCCAGGAGCCGCCAGTTTTTGAATCGCAAGAACGACTAGTGTCCTGTCAGCCGAGTGATTTGCATAATTCGGGGCGCCATTTTGGGAAGCATTGGTAATTAACCACGAAGACGCGAAGGCACGAAGGTGGGAGTAATCTCAGCAACAGCCATCACACTTTGCCCCTTCGTGCCTT
>JBGGMZ010000525.1:0-20764 GCA_041287745.1 Chthoniobacter sp.
GCTCCTCGTGGGCATCGAAGCACTCGGGCTGGGGAAGTGGTTGTTTTCGAGCGATGCCCATCGCGGTGCGTGGGGCATGATGAGCCTTTTCGCTCCGCTTTATCTCGGTGGAATTCTGCTCGCCGTGCGCCGCCCGCGCTCCGAGCGTTTCTACGAGTGGATTGTGGAAGGCATGCTTTTCATGCCGGCGATTGCAGTATTGATCGGCGGTTGATCCTCGGGCGACTGCGGAGGCTCATAAGACCGCGGAGTTTTATTTTACCGCAGAGGCGCAAAGGACGCAGGGCGAATTCAGGTAGATGGCTGATTCTTCGTATAGCCCAGGCTCGCCACCCAGCCACGCATGAGGACGGCGCCGAGCACCAGCGCACCACCCGCGAGACTCCATGGACCCGGCATTTCACTGCGGGCCAGTGCGACCCAGAGAGGATTGAGAATCGGTTCCAGCATGGGCAACAGCACGGCTTCGAGCGCGGTCACACGCTGGATGGCGATGCTGAAGAGCAGATACGGAAGACCGAGTTGCACGACTCCGAGCACCATCATCATCCCGACCTGCGCGGCAGGCAGCGAATGGCCGATGGCGAACGGCAGCCCGCAGACGGCCGTGATCAAGTTGCCCAGCAACAAGGCACTCGCAGGCGACGAATCGCGTTCCTTGCGCAGCAGCACAATCATCGTCCCGTAAGACAGCCCGCTGCCC
Organism: Chthoniobacter sp.; assembly: GCA_041287745.1. Taxonomy (GTDB): domain Bacteria; phylum Verrucomicrobiota; class Verrucomicrobiia; order Chthoniobacterales; family Chthoniobacteraceae; genus Chthoniobacter. Next base: position 704 of record JBGGMZ010000525.1, read on the forward strand.
AGCGCCGCGAAGATGCCCGAGAGACCGCGCGGGCTGAATTGGTCCCGAAAGAACAGGGCGATCCCTGCCAGGGCGATCCCGATGCAAAGCCAATCGCTGCGCTGCGTGCGCTCACCGAGGAGCCATGGGCTGAGTAGCGCGACATAGATCGGCCCCGTGTATTGGAGGAAGATCGTGTTGGCCGCGGTCGTGCGATCGTTGGCCACGACGAAGAGCGAGACGGTGGCCGCATAGGCCACGGCCGCGCCGATCTGCGCCGCGCTCCAGGTGAACTTCGGCTTCCGCAGCCAGGCCAGCAGCACCACGCAGCCGATGGCACTGCGGGCGCCAGCCTTGGCCATGGAAGGCCATTCGATGCTCTTCACCAGCACGCCACCGAGGCTCCACATCACCGCGACAGCGAGCAGCATCAGGACGGCGGAACGATGGGAAGCAGGTGAATGGCGATCCATGGAGGGACGGGCAGCATGCCCGGATTTCGCGATGGAATCTTGTCTATTCGCCTCCGCAGTGCGGAACGTTTCAGCCTATGCTCGTCCGCCCGCCACCACACCGGCTTCCTCGCTTTGGATCGCGTGGGCCACAGCCTCACCCAGCTTTTGCATGGTGAAAGGCTTGGCCAGCAACTCGATGAAGCCCATGCGCTCCGCTTCATTTGCGGTGAGACGCCCGCCATAGCCGGTATAGAGGATCGCGGGGAAGCCCGGCCGCACCGCCCAGATGCGGCGCGCGAGTTCTACGCCGTCGAGCTTGGGCATGGAAAAGTCCGTAAGCAGCAGGCGATAACGATACGGTGCCGCCGCAAAAGCGGCGGCCGCAGCCGTCGCATCGGTGTAGCTTTCCACCGAATAACCAAGCCGCTCAAGCATGGTGCGCGAGACCTTGAGGACGACCGCCTCATCATCCACAAGCAGTATGATGCCATCGCCGGCCATGGGTGCCGCCGCAGCTGCTGGCGCCGCGAGTATCAGAGGCTCGAGGACCGGCGGCACCTGATCCGTCACCGGAAAATAAACCTGGAAAACTGTGCCCACCGTGGGCTCGCTCTCCACGGCGATATGGCCGCCGTACGATTCCACAATTCCGTGCACGACCGAAAGCCCGAGCCCGGTCCCCTGCCCCACCGCCTTGGTGGTGAAGAACGGATCGAACATGCGGCTCAATGTCTGGTCGTCCATGCCGCGCCCATCGTCGCTGACCACGATCCGCAAATAATCGCCCGAGGGCACTCCATGGACCGGATGCTCCGTCCGCACGAGACACTCCTGTGCCTCGATGCGGATGTGGCCGGTCTTGGCGCCGATCGCCTGCGCGGCATTGGTGCCGAGATTCATGATCACACGTTGCAATTGCGCCGCATCGCCGAGGATGGGAGGGAGCACAGCGGGTATCTCGGCCTGCAGATCGATCATCGCCGGCACACCGGCACGGAGCAGTTGCACCGCCTCGCGCAAAACCAGCGTGGGATTCAGCGCCACCTTTTCCACCGCGCGATTGCGGCTGAAGGTGAGGATCTGGCTGACCAGTTCGCGGGCACGTCCGGCGGCGGCGGCAATGTCATTCACGATCTCGCGCTGGCGCGATTGCGGGGACAATTCGGACTGCAGCAGCTCGGCATTGCCGCCCACGCTGGTGAGGAGATTGTTGAAATCATGCGCGATGCCGCCGGCCAGCCGCCCGAGCGCGTCCATCTTCTGCGACTGCTGGAGTTGCATCTCGAGTTCGGCATGCACCTTCTGCGCGTGCAGCTTTTCCTCCTGCAGGCGGATGCGCTGCTGCTGGATGCGCCAGACGACATAGGCAACCAGCGCCACCAGCGCCAGGATGCAGGCCACGCGGAACCACAGCTCCTGCCAGAAAAACGGATGCACGATGAGGACCACCGAGCTCGGCGTTTCGACGAAGCGCCCGTCCGAGCCGATGGCCCGCACGAGGAAGCGATACCGGCCGGGCTGCACATCGTAGAAGCGAATGACGCGCTCGCTGCCCGCGTCGTGCCACACGTCATCGAAGCCCTCCAGGGTATATTGGAAGCGCGCGTAGTCCGGCTTGCCCAGCGAAGGCACGGAGCAGCGGATGGTCATGTGCCGAGTCCCGGGAGGAATGTCGATGCGCCCCCGATTCGCCGGCGTAACCACGAAGAGGTCCCGCTCGGCGCGAATTTCCTCGATACTTGCCGCGGGCTCGAAAGTGGCCGGCGTAATTTCCTTTGGGTGCACGGAGATCGCGCCCTTGTGCGTGGCAAACCAGAGCTGGCCATCTGACGACCGAAAGGCGGCGGGCTGGTAACCGCGGCGGCACGCATCGGAAGGCAGGCCATCCGCACGATTGAAGAGCTGGAGCTCGAGCCGCCGAACGCGCCTTTCCGCCACGGCATCGAGCGAGGCGAAGGAGACGCGCACGATCCCCTTTTCCCCGCTCGCCCAGAGATAGTCGCCTTCCTCAAGAAAAGCGCCCGCGGAATTGATCGGCAGCCCGTGCATGGAGGTAAAGAGGAACGCGTGGCCCCCTCGCAGACGCAGAAAGCCTTTGGTTTCCACACCGATCCACAGCGCGCCGGTGTGATCGGCGAACAAGCCGAGCAGATTTGGATGCCCCTCGACGATCGGCAATGGCACGAGTTCCAGCTTTCCGTCCTTCCAGTGGGCCAGCCCTTCCTTACCCACAAACCATATCGTCCCGTCGTGATCCTCGGCGATACCGCGTACCGTGGTGAGCACCGGCGCGGAGCCGGGCTGAAGGAGGGAGAATTTTCCATCCTCCCGCACGGTGATGCCGTGCTCATGACCGATCCACAGCCGCCCTTTCGAATCCTCGAAAAGCGAGCGGATGAGCTCGCCCTTGAGCGATTTGACCGGGATGAGAGTGGGGATATCCCCTTCCATGTGCACGAGGCCTTTCTGCGCAACGGCGGCGAGCATCTCGCCATCGCGCGTGCGCAAGAGCGAAGTGATCCGCTGCTTCCGGCCTAAAAGTCCGTCGGTTGTCGCGATCACCGCAGGCGCCGTCCCATCTCCGAGGTGGCGCAAGCCGGCGCCATCGGTTCCCACGAGGATCCGCCCGGACGATTCTTCAGCAATGCTATCGACCAGTGTCCCCGCCAGTCCGCCCAGCTGGCCGAACCACGCGGTGAAAGGCCGCGGCTTGAAACGCGCCAGTCCCGCGCCCTCCGTGCCGACGAGCACATTGCGCTCGCGATCCTCCAGCAGGCAGGTGATCTGGGGCGAGATAGAATCCGCGCTGCGCCCGACTTTCACCACCTCTCCCTCCGGCGTCCATACGCGCATCCCCTTGGTAGGGCTGCCGGCCCAGACGTTGCCCTGAAAGTCCTCCAGGAGAGTAAGATCGTCCCCATGAAATCCCTCGGGGCGTGTCAAGGAGACGAGCGGGGTCTCGTCCACGTAGCGGCGGACATGCCCTCCCGTGGCCACCCACAGACCAGACTCGCGCGCCGGGGCGACGCCCTGCAGTGGCGATTTCAGTAGTTGGGCGGAACAAATCAGTTTCCATCCAGCCTCTCCGTCGTCGCGCCAGAGATGACTCGGACTCGCCAGCCAGAGCTTCCCTGCCGCATCGAAGACCGCCTTGAAGGGAGGCTTGAAATCCTCCGGCAAGGTCGGCAGCGCCACCGGCTCGAAGCGACCTTTGACCAACTGCATGACCTTGTTCGCCCCAGAGAAGATCACGCGACCGTTTGCATTTTCCACGATCGACTCCACGGGAAATCCTGGCCACCCGTGGGCCACGCGGTATTCGCGCCAGGTGACTTGATCGAAAGAAAAGAGCCGCCCTTCGAGCGTGGCAGCCCAAAGCCGGCCGGTCGAATCGGCAAAGACTTTGTTCCCCTTGGGAATGGGTGGAAGGCCGGGCGTCGTCCGGCCGGAAAAGACGACCGCTCGCACGCCATCAAAGCGCACAAAGCCATCATTCGCCGCCAGCCAGATATAGCCGTCGCGCGACTGGGCAATGGAACGCACCGTGGTCGGCAGCAGTCCATCGGCCGTTTCCCATACGCGCAAAAGAAAATCCCGCTCGAGCCCCTGCGCATTTTGATCAACGGCACTCACCTCCTGGCCTCGGGAAGAGGCCATGGCGAGGCCAAAGGCACACAAAAACGCCAGAGGTCTGGCAGACGAAAGGAAACTCTTTCTCACAAGGGAGACGGATTTACGCAGAAACACTATGCACAGCGTTGCCGTGCGCGCATCCTCTCAGCGCAGGGGAAGTGCGCTTTTTTTGGTGAATTTCAGACGTGGGGGAAGTCATTGCCTGTCTTGATGCATGAAGGGTACCCAAGCGCTGAGGGAAAACACTTATTTTACAGTTCTTCCGGGCGCATCGCTTTTGACTCTCTCCGACGAGGTCCTAGACTTCGCCGCACATGGCCTACGATTCCTTTTCCGCATTCGTCGCCGCGCTCGAGAGCGCAGGCGAATTGAAACGTCTGCCTTTTCCCGTCGCCACGGAACTGGAGATCACGGAAATCGCCGACCGCGAGATGAAATCGGCCGGGGGTGGCAAGGCGCTGCTCTTCGAGAAGCCCACCGTGAATGGCAAGGTGTCGTCCGTCCCATTGGCCATCAATACTATGGGTTCGCACCGCCGCATGGCCATGGCGCTGGGGCTCGCTCACATTGACGACCTCATGCGGCAGATGGAGCTGATCCTGAAAGCCAAGCCCCCCACTTCGCTGAAGCACGCGTGGACGCTGGCCATGCAGGGCCTGGACTTGCTCAATGCCAAGCCCAAGCACGTTCGCAGCGGACCATGCAAGGAAGTGGTGCACAGGTTCACTGATTCCGATCCTCGATCTCCGAACTCCGAGCTGCCCACCCTGCTGGATCTACCCATCTTGAAATGCTGGCCGCAGGATGGCGGCCGCTTCATCACGCTCCCCTGCGTTCACACCCGCGACCCCGACACGGGCGAACGCAACCTCGGGATGTACCGCATGCAGGTCTACGACGACCGCACCAGCGGCATGCACTGGCAGGTGCACAAAGTGGGCGCGCGTCACGGTCGCCGCTATTACCAAAAAGGTGAGCGCATGCCCGTGGCCGTGACTCTCGGCGGTGATCCCGCCTACACCTTCGCCGCGACCGCCCCCTTGCCCGATGGTCTCGACGAGATCCTCTTCGCCGGCTTCGCGCGGAAAAAATCCGTCGAGCTCGTGAAGTGTGAGACGGTGGATCTCGAGGTGCCGGCGGATGTGGATTTCGTGATCGAGGGCTACGTGCAGCCGGGCGAGATGCGGCCCGAGGGACCATTCGGCGATCACACCGGCTTCTACACGCCGGTCGATGACTACCCCGTCTTCCACATCACCGCGATCACGCATCGGCAGAATCCCATCTATCCCGCGACCATCGTCGGCATCCCGCCGATGGAAGATTTCTACATGGGCACGGCCAGTGTGCGCGTCTTCCTGCCGGTCTTCAAAATGAACTTCCCGGAGATCGTGGATATCGCGCTACCCGCGGAGGGCGTCTTCCACAACCTCGTCTTCGTCAGCATCCGCAAGCAATACGCGTGGCAGGCTTTCAAGATCATGCACGGCCTGTGGGGCATGGGGCAGATGATGTTCTCGAAATACATCGTGATCGTGGATGACGACTGCGACGTGCACAACACGAGCGAAGTGCTCTTCCGCATGTGCGCGAATACCGATCCGCAGCGCGACACGACGTTCATCAAGAACCCCACCGACGCCCTCGATCACGCGCAGACCACGGCGTGCATCGGCACCCACATGGGCATCGACGCCACGCGCAAGCTGGCCGGGGAGGGCTATCACCGCACGTGGCCGGATTTGCTGAAAATGGATCCGGCGGTGAAGGCGCGTGTGGACGAGCTGCTCAGGGGGCGGTGAGCCCGCTGCTCACTTACGGATTGATGAAAATCCGGTGGGTCGAAGGATCCTCCACCTGCGCGCCGCGAGGAATGCCGCGGACATCAATGCGGTTGTAGGGAGGATACGGGCTGACGACAAAACCGGGGTGGTTCGTCAAGCGGCCGACAGGATAGCGGTCGCGGCTGTCGCGGTAATAGCGATCATCCCGGTAGTCGCGATCACGGTCGCGGTCATCATAGTCGTGCCCGTCGTAGTAACCGTCCTCGTAGGCACGACGACGCTCATGCTGCACCGCCTTGCCGATCAGATAGCCACTGCCCGCGCCAATCGCGGCGCCGACCAGCGCCTGGTCACCACGCCCGTGCAAAAGCCCGCCGATCGCCGCTCCCGTGGCTGCGCCAGCCAATGCACTTTGACCCGGGGTCTCACACCCTGTGAATGCGAAGACAGCGAGCAGGGCAACGGAAACGAAGGGGATGGACTTTTTCATGAATGAATTACGGGAGTTATTAACGGATTCGGACGGAGCGCAAGGGCCGGTTCTTCAATAAGATTGCGTCCCGATTGCGCGCGCTCGGTTCGCACTTCATTGCGCTCACCAAGGAACGAACGCGTCGCATCCTGCTCGGAGCTTGGATGATGCTACACATCTTTTTAATAAGTTTTGTCATTATGCCATATTTCTGACAGCCTCAAATCACCTGCCCGAGCAACTGAGTCGCGCTCAAAAACCATGTTGGTTCCCCAGACATTGATCGTGGTCAACGTGCGGGGCGTCGAGGTCCTCCGGCGCGCCGTGTCTCCGGGCGACTACGTGATCGGCGCCGGGGAAAATGCCGACATCGTGGTCCAGTGCGATGGTGTTTCCGCCCGGCATGCGCAGCTCACGGTCAATTTCAACGAGCACTTGATCGAGGATCTCGGGAGCAAGAACGGGATCCTCGTGAATGGCCGGCCGGTCGCGGATTGCGTGCGACTCTGGCCGAATCAGAAAATCCAGATCGGGGAAGCGGTCATCGAAATGCATCGCCTCCGCGAGCAGGCTGATGACGGCCAGCCCCTCACGCCGCAGATCGCCGCCGTGCGTCGGGTCTTGCCGGAGGAGTTTCTCCGCGAGCGGAAGTACGAGATCGGCGGCCTGGTAGCCGAGGGCGGCATGGGAGCGATCTTGAGCGCCGATGAGGCCACGACGGGCCGCACCGTCGCCATGAAAGTAGTGCACTCGAACCCCAGCCCCGGGGATTTGATCCGCCTGATCAAGGAAGCGCAAATCACCAGTCAGCTCGAACACCCGAACATCGTTCCCCTCCACGAACTGGGCGTCGATGAACACGATCAGGTTTTTTACACGATGAAGATGATTCGAGGGCTCACCTTGAAACAGATTCTCGAAATCGTGACCCTCGGCACTCCCAGCGAGCAGGCCAAATATCCGCTCACACAGCTGCTCAACATTTTCCAAAAGGTCTGCGATGCGATCGGTTTTGCCCACAGCCGGAAAGTCATCCACCGCGACTTGAAGCCGGATAACATCATGGTCGGCGAGTATGGCGAGGTGCTGGTCATGGATTGGGGGCTGGCCAAGATCCTTGGCGAGGCGCCAACCGCTCTCGACCAGCAAGCCGACGAGCCGCGGATCGGCGGATCCGGAGATGAGACCGTGAGCGCATCGGCGACCATGGCGGGGTCCATCCTGGGGACACCGCAGTACATGCCGCCGGAGCAGGCACGGGGCGCGGTTGACCTGCACAACCAACGCAGCGACATCTATTCGCTCGGCGCGATCCTCTATCAAATTCTGGCGCTCCGACCACCGGTCCTCGGGCGGGATGGCGAAGAGATCATCGCAAATGTGGCTGCCGGGCACATCGAGCCGCTTCACCCCACGGGCCTTCGGCGCGGCTGGCCCGTTCCAGAGTCGCTGGCCGCGGTCGTCCTGCGGGCGATGGCCCTGGACCCAGAGGAACGCTACGCCAGCGTGCCGGCGCTCCAACGCGACATCGCCGCGTATCAACGTGGGTTCGCCACCGCCGCGGAGGAAGCAGGTTTGCTGAAGCAACTGGCCCTCATGCTCCAGCGCCACAAACCCGAGGCCGCCATCCTCGCGGCCGGCGTCGTCGCGCTGATGGGGATTGTGGCCTTCTCCTTCAGTCATGTCGCCCGTGAGCGCACTGCCGCGACCCGCGCCCGCAACACCGCCGAGGCCGAGCGAAGCCTCGCACAGGAGGCCAGTACGCAAGCCGTGGCCGAGCGCGGGCGCGCCGAGACGGAGCGAAACCGGGCGAATGCCGCGCTGGCGGAATTGCGCAAGGCCGCACCCGCTTTCCAAGGGCAGGCCGGCACGCTGATCGAGGAACAAAAATTCGACGAGGCGCTCGAAAAGAACCGCCTAGCCATTCAACTCGTGCCGGACGACGCCGGCTATCACCTCTTCCGTGCCAACACGCTCGCCGCCCTGCAGCGGTTACCCGAGGCGGTGGAGAGCTATCGCCGCGTGCTGGAGTTGCGTCCCGGCGACGCCCAGGCCAAAGCCAATCTCGAACTCTGCCAGCGTCTGCTGGCAGACGCCGCCGGAAAACCACTCAACCGCACCCAGCAAACGCAGCTCCTGGAAGCGATTCTCGCGCAAAATCGCACCGCCGATTCGGTGCTTCTCGCCCAGGCACTGGGCCGACAGACCGCGGTAGGACTGGCCCTCATCCAGACGCGGCTCAAGAGTCTGGCGCAGCAGGAGAAGTGGAACGACTCCCGGCTCACGAAGCGGGCCGACGGCTCTTACACCCTGGATCTCAGCGAACTTTCGGTGCCCGACCTTGCCATCTTGCAAGGTCTGCCAATTGGCTCACTCAAGCTGGGCCGCGGCACGGTGACGGACCTCAGCCCACTCGCCACCCTCCCGCTCAAGGAACTGGATTGCGGGGACAATCCGGTGCGTGACATGGCGCCGCTGCAGAAACTACCGATCGAGCGGCTGAACATTTCCGGGACCAAAGTCGCCGACCTCGGCGCACTGGCCCGCCTGCCGCTCCGACACCTGTCGATCAGCTTCACGGGTATCGCCGATCTCGGGCCGTTGCACAACCTGCCGCTGCAATCGCTCCGCGCCGCTGGCTTGCCGATTCGCTCGATCGAACCCCTGCGCGGGATGCCGCTCAGCGAACTCGATCTCTTCGCCTGCCGCCAACTCACGGATATTTCGCCGCTGGCCAGCCTCGCCGAACTCCAGGCGGTCAATCTTCCCGCCCAAGTCAACGACCTGACGTTTGTGCGGCAGTTGCGTGCGCTCCGACGGCTGGGCAATTCCGGCGCCGTCGTCGACGGCACGGCCTTCGACAAGTTGCCGACGGTCGCGGAGTTCTTCGCCAGCCAGGGCCGGCGGCTGGCCAATGAAAAGCAGTTCGGCCCCCGCCTCGAGTTGCTCCGCAACCTGCTGCGGAAGTACGGCGCGCCCGAAAGCAAGATCGCCGCAGTGGGCCTGGACAACGAGGGATTCATGAACCTCGATATCACCGGCGTTCCCCTCGCCGATTTGTCGAGCCTCACCGGGCTGCCGATTCGCCATCTGGTCCTGCGCGGAACGCCAGCCACGGTGCTCACGCCGCTCAGTGGGATGCCGCTGGTGTCTCTCGATGCCAGTGAAACCCGCATCTCCGACCTCGCGCCGCTGGCCGCCTGCAAAACGCTGAAGAGCCTCGATATCCACAGCACGGCCGTCGTGGACCTTCGCCCATTGGCCCTGCTCCCGTTGGAGCATCTGGCCGCGGGAGGCAACTCCCTGCACGACATCGCCAGCTTGCGCGGCCTGCCGCTGGTGGATCTGGACCTCAGCGGTTGCGCGGATATCACCACCCTGTCGCCGCTGGCGGGCGCTCCCCGGATGGAGACGTTGCTCGTTCCCTCGCAGGCTTCGGACCCAGCGATCCTTCGACAGCTTCCCAAGCTAAAGCGTTTTTCGAATCAGCCCTTCGCCAGCTTTGGCGGTGAGTGGTCCAGGGTGCCCTTGGTCGGTGTTTTCTTCTCCTCATTGGATGCTCTCGATCAATTGCGCGCCGCCCTGCGCAAGTTCGGCATGACGGAGGACAAACTGGCCACGATTCATTATTCCCCGGATGGCACACTCGATCTCAACCTGAGCAATCTGCCCATCGAGGATCTTTCTTTCCTCAAGGGGCTTCCCCTCCGGAGGCTCCAGATGCAGCGAACGAAGGTCACCAATCTGGCAGGGTTGGAAGGCATGCCGTTGGAAGTTCTGGAAGCGTACCAGAGCCAGCTCAACGACGTGTCTGTTCTCGCCAACTGCCAGACCCTTCGCTCGCTCCGCGTCGCGGGAAGCCAGGTGAGTGATCTGACACCGGTGCTCCACCTGCCACTCACGGATCTCACCGTCCGGGCTTCAAAAATCGCTGACCTCGCGCCGCTCGCGTCGATCCAAACCTTGGAAAAAATCTTATTGTCCAAGGATACCCCGGGCATCGAGGCGTTGCGCAAGCTGCCCCACCTCCAATACATCTCCGACCGCGACGACGGGAAGAACCACCGGCCTGACAAAACCGCCGAGGAGTTCTGGAAGGAATTCGACGCGCAGCGGAAGGCCCCGAAATGAAAGCCCGGCCATGATCATTCCCGAAACCGAGATCATCATCACCAAGGATGGCACGGAGCTCGGCCGCTCGACGGTCAAGCCGGGCGATTATGTGATCGGACGTGGGAATGGCGTCGATATCCTGGTGCCAGCGGAAGACGTTGCCGACCGGCACGCCATGCTCACGGTGAATTACCACGAGCTTTTCATTGAAGACCTCGGCAGCGGGCGAACCTCCGTGGCCGGCCAGCCAGTCACCGCATGCACGCGGATCTGGGCCAACCAAAAAGTGCGCATCGGCTCCGCCTGCTTCGAGGCCCGCCGGGTCAAGGCCCCCACCGACACAGAGCTATCGCTCGCCCCGGAATCCGCGCTGGTCCGGGATCTTCTTCCGGCGGAATTCCTGCGGGAGAAAAAGTACGACATCGGCGGCTTGGTGGGACACGACAGCATGGGAGAAACGGTGGATGCCTTTGAAGCGACCACCGGCCGCGTCGTGGCCATGAAGGTCATGCTCTCCAGCCTCTCGGAAAAGGAAATCCTTCGCTTCGTCGCCGAGGCGCAGATCACCAGCCAGCTCGAGCACCCGAACATCATCCCCATCCACGAACTGGGGGTCGACGAGGAGGACCATGTCTTTTACACGACGAAACTCGTGCAGGGAGTGACACTGAAAAAGATCCTGCAGAGAATCGCCGACGATGACGCGGAGACGATCGCCCAATATCCCCTGGCGCAACTCCTGACGATCTTTCAGAAGATCTGCGACGCGGTCGCCTTCGCCCATAGCCGGACGGTCATTCACCGGCAGCTCAAGCCTTCGAACATCACCATCGGCGAGTATGGCGACGTGCTTGTAATGAACTGGGGAAACGCCGGGTTCCTCTGGACTTCCGGCGGGCAGCAAGCCGACGCACCTCCCGCAAAAACCAAGTCCACGAGCACGCTGGCGCGCGTGAACTCGTCGACCCAACTGTCCCCGGTGCCGAGCCCGGCCGCGGATACGCTCGATCCTCAGGAGGATATTCTCGCCCTCGGGGCCATTCTCTTCCAAATCCTGGGAGTGCGCCCGCCGACCGCCAACGCGCCTGCGAATACGCCGGTCCGGGCGCACCTTCCCGGAGGGCGTATACCCGATTCGCTCGCGGCGGTGGCCAGGAAGGCACGGTCGGCCGATCCGAAAACTCGCTACGCCAGCGTCCCTGAGTTGCAGGCCGATATCACGGCATATCAGGATGGCTTTGCCACCAGCGCGGAGCACGCCAGCGTGGGCAAGCAATTCGCGCTACTGGTGCGCCGGCACAAACGGGAGGCCCAAGCCTTGGCGGCGAGTTGCGCCGTGCTGCTGGCCCTGGGAGTGGGCGCCTACATTTACGTGGCCCGCGAACGGAACGTCGCCTTGGTCGAGGGGCATCGCGCGGAACAACAGCGCCTGGAAGCGGACCAGCAGCGCCTGCAGGCCGCGGTCGAGCGCACGAATGCCGAAAGCGAGCAGCAACGGGCCGGGCAGACGCTGAAGGATTTAAGTACGGCAGCTCCGGCCTATCAACGCCAGGCCACGGCCTTGGTTCAGGTCCAGAAATTCGAGGCGGCACTCGAGAGCATCGGCTTCGCCATCGCGCTGGCTCCGGACAATCCGGACTACCCACTTTTCCAAGCCAACACGCTCCAGGCCATGCAGCGCCTGCCGGATGCCGCGACCAGCTATCGGCGGGTCATTGAACTGCGCCCCACGGATGCCGTGGCCAAAGCCAATCTGGAGTTGAACGAGCGCCTGCTCGCCACAGCCGCGGGAAAACCCCTTTCCAAACCGCAGCAGACCGAGCTCTTGAATGCCATCGTCGCGCAAAAGCGCTCCGCCGAGGGGGTCTTTCTCGCCGGCGCCCTCGCCCATCAGGACGACGAGCGCTTCGCGAAGATCAAGGAACAGCTCGCCCCGGTCACCCAGCAACCGCAGTGGAAGGATGAGCGGCTCGCCCGGCGCGATGACGGCACGGTCGCGCTCGATCTTTCGGGCCTCACCCTCCCCGACCTGGCCCTGCTGCGGGGCCTGCCGGTCAGCGCGCTCAACATTGCGCGGACCGGAGTGTCCGACCTCACTCCGCTGGCGGCGCTGCCGCTCACACAGCTCGATTGCTCGGGAAATCCGCTCTCCGACCTCTCGCCTTTACGATCGCGACCGCTCAAGCAAGTGTCGCTCGACTCGACTCAGGTCGCAGACCTTTCGCCCTTGAAAGGCATGCCCCTCGAAGAACTCTCACTGCGCGAGTGCCCCGCGACCGAACTGGCGGTACTTGCCGGGATGCCCCTGTCGACGCTCAATCTCGCTAACACGCAGATCGGCTCGATTGAAACGTTGCGTGGGATGCCTCTGCGGCGCCTGGATTGTTTCGGATGCGGGCAACTCACCGATTTCACCCCGCTCGCTACTCTCACCGCCTTGGAGACCCTGAATCTCCCCGCGCAATTTACCGATCTCGTCCTGCTGCAAAAATTGCCTTCCCTCCAGCGTCTGGGCAGCGGCGATTTCGGCACTGGGATGGCCGCCTTCGACAAGGTGCCGAGCGTCGCCGCATTTCTGGCCGCACGTGGCCAGCAGCTCGCACTGCAAAACAAACTCGCCCCGCGCCTGGACAAGTTGCGCCAGACATTGCGCCAGCTTGGCGCCCCCGCCAGCAAGCTCGCCGCGGTGACGGTCGGAGTCGATGGTTTCATGGACCTCGATTTCACCGCGCTTCCGCTGGAGAATCTCTCGGTCCTGAGCGGGCTGCCGATTCGCCGTTTGATCATCAAAGGCACAAAAGTTTCCGATCTCACGGCGCTGCGCGGCCTGCCACTCACCACCCTCGAGGCGAGCGATACGCCGATTAAAGATCTCACTCCGCTGGCCGGCTGCACCGCCTTGACCGCCCTCGATCTCAGCCATACGGCGATCGTCGACCTCCGGGCACTCACTGGGCTGAAGCTCGACCGGCTCCTGATCTCGCAGACCGCCGTGCAGGAATTGGCCCCGCTCATGCGCATGCCGCTGCGCACCCTCTATTTTGACGAAACCCAGGTCGAGGATCTGCTCCCGCTCACCACCTGCACCGCACTGCAAAGCGTCGCTCTTTCCGGCAAAGTGCGCGACCCGAGTCTCCTGCGCAGATTACCGGCGCTCGCGCGCCTTTCCAGCAAGCGCAACGCCTCCACCGGAGAGCCCACCCAAAGCGCTGCGGAATTCTGGGCCCAAGCCCAATCCGGCAGCAAGTTTCGCGATACCCAAGCCGCACTCGAGACCGCGCTCGCCAAAATGCGGACGCTGGAAGGCTGGACCGACAAAGCGTTCAACAAGGAGCCCGACGGAACATATCGATTTAATCTCGTCGGGGTGACGGTGGATGATTTGTCGCCGCTGCGTGATCTGCCGATTTCCGTTTTAGACATTACCCGCACCCCCGTCACCCGCCTCGGCCCGGTCGCGAACTGTCCGATCCGTGTTCTCTACATGCAGGAATGCGCGATCACCGATCTCGCCGTCCTGGGCCGACTGCCCCTGGAAAAGGTCCAGATGACGGTCCGCGGCCCGGGCGATCTGCAATACCTCCGCGGGAAAAAATTGGTCTACCTCCTGGCGGATGCGGTCGGCGCCACGTCAACGCTCGACCTCAGTCCGCTGAAGGGCATGCCGCTGGAGTATTTTCACACGCAAAATATAGCCGGCATGTCGCTCAAGCCCCTGGAGGGTGCTCCGCTCAAGGAACTGGATCTCGAAGTTTGCGAATTGAGGGATTTGTCCCCGTTGCGTCACCTGCCACTGACCAGGCTCACGATGAATGGTCTTCGATGCCCGGACATCTCTGCCTTGAAGTACCTCCCTCTGACTCACCTCGACCTCCTCAGTGCGGAAATCACCGACGTCTCTGTGCTGGCCGAGTGCAAGGCACTCGAGGTCGTCGGATTGCCCCGCAACGTCCGAGGCATCGAAAAATTGCGGCAACTCCCGAACTTGAAACGCATTACCTACGAATGGAAAGGGGGGCTTGACTCCAAAGAGCGCCCCACCGCCGCCGAGTTTTGGGCACAATTCGACAAAGCGAAAAAGCCGTAACTCTGGATCGAAAAGAATCTCCCGCTCTTCGCGTAGCTCGACTTAAAGAAACCGCGCCCACAGCACCTGGCGGGCGATGAGGCTGAGCTTGCGCAGGCGGCCGAGGCTGTAGCGGTGGCCGAAGACGTGGAAGTCGTCGCGCTCCATGCGATCGAGCAGGCGACGATAAATGGAATGCATGATCTCCGCGGCAACGAGGGCACGGCGATCTTTTTTCGGCAGGGCGCGAGCGGCGGCGGCGTAGAAGCCGCGGGCGCGTTCCGCCTCGAAACGCATGAGGGCGAGGAAGGCGGCGTTGTGACGGCTGGCGGCGAGATCCTCGGGCGTGTAGCCGAAGCGCGCGAGGTCTTCGCGCGGGAGATAGATGCGGCCGCCATTGGCGAAATCTTCGCCGACGTCGCGAAGGATATTCGTGAGCTGCAGGGCGAGCCCGAGCTGCTCGGCGTACTCCTCCGCTTGCGGATCACGGCAGCCGAAAATTTCGATGCTGATGAGACCCACGACGCTGGCCACACGATGGCAATACAAGCGCAGGTCCTCCCACGTTTCATAGGTCGCCTCGGCTAGATCCATCTCCACGCCGGCGATGAGCTCGTGGAAGTAGCCGACCTGCAGACGATACTTCTCAACCAGTGTACGCACGGGCGCGGCGAGAGTGGACTCCCCTTCCACCGGCCGCTGCACGGCTTCCTTCCATATGTCCAGCGCTGCGCGGCGTTCCTCTACGGTCTGGCCGGGATCGTCAGCGATATCATCGATCACCCGACACCATGCGTAGAAGACGGTGATATCCTCGCGGCGCTCGCGCGGGAGCGACACGAAGGCGAGCGCGAGATTCGATTTGCTCGCTCGCGTGATGGCTTGGGCTTCGGCACTGGGTGCACTCATTCGCAAATCTCCGGCAGGCATTCCGAGTCGCGGGCGATCACGCCATGCGCGATGTCCAGCACACGATCGCTGGCGAGGGTCTTCATCTCCGGCGATGCGGTGGCCACGATGGCCACCCCGAAGGTGGTCGCGACCCGGCGGAGCAAACTCACAAAATCCTCCACTTCCGGACCCGCGAGCACTCCATCCACTTCCTCCACCAAGAGGGCGATGGGCGCATTCACGAGCCCACGGGCGATGGCCACGCCGTACTGCGCCAGGGTCGCAAGGTCCTCGACCTTCGCCTCTACCGCATGAGCCAATCCCACGAATTCCAGGACCTCCTGCGTGCGCCGCCGCGCTTCATCCGGATCGACTTGCGAAATCTTGAAGAGCGGCATGGCGACATTCTCGATGACGCTGAAGGAGCTGAGCAGGAAAGGCGCGGCGAAAGCGAAACCGATTCGCTGCATGCGCAATCCGGTGCGCGCATCTTCATCCAGCGCCTGCGTGCCTTCGCCGAAGATGAGTACCTCGCCCTCCGCCGGCGGCTCGAGCAGGCCGGCGAAACGAAACAGTGCCGACTTCCCGCTATCACCCGTACCGCGCAGGATGTGCAACCGCCCGGCGGAAAAAGCCGTGGTAATCCCCATCACGGCAGCGCCATCGGCAGACGTGCCGGAGACGTTGCGGAGTTCGAGGGGATTGGCGGCAGTGGTGGTCAAAGAAGGTTTCTGGTTTCGAGTTTCTGGATTCTGGTTTTCCTGGCCGCAGACGCTCCTCGCAGCCGTGAGCTGCACGGGAGATCGGTCATCTTCAGCAAGCTTTTGCAGCAGGGGAAACAGAAACCAGGAACCAGAAACCAGAAACCCTCGCGCCCATACCACTAAAAAAGCACCCCCTGCTCCAGCGCTCCGCCCTCCGGCGAAGGTGCGGGCGCAGCGTCGCCGTGTTTGTAAAAGCACACCCAGCTCGCGAGTAGCCACGCGGCGACCCAGGCATTGATCCACGGCATGATGAGGCCCCACGTCACGCCCAGTGCGGTGCCGTCGCCGAGGCCGAGTTGCACAAGATTGAGCAGCACGAGCACGAGGTAAAAGTGGATCGCGGCCACGACGAGGAACCAGCCGAAGGACCACCAATGCTTACTCAGGAAACGCAAGTGGTCGTGCAGCGCCTTCCCCAGTGATTCGCTGTGAAAAGTGAGCGTGATCTGCATGGCGGCGAAGAGCAGCAGAATGCCAGTGATAACGCCGCGCGCGATGCGCCAGCGGAAATCGATGACGGGCACCTCGTGCGGGAAAATGCCTCGGAAGGCATCGAAGTTTTTCAGGATGAGCGGGAGGTGAATGAAGGCACTGCTCAGAAGCATGACGAGCACCGCCCAGCGCACGACGTAGCTGAATCGACGGATGGCGAAATCGAGCAGATGCTGCTGCGTGAAAGTAAGCCCGCGCACCCAGCAGTAGGCGATGAGCATGAGCCCGATCTGGATACACACGCCGACAAGATATTCGAAGAGGAATGAAAGCCAGTCGACGACCGGCGCCCATTTGAACCACAGTTCCACCGCCGCTTGCTGCAGGCCGAGAACTTGCGGCGCTGCGTAGACGAAAGGCTTGGCCAGCGCCGCGAGTGCGCACACCACGATGCCGAGGTGCACACCGGTGCCCCACACGCCGAAGCGTTTATGCAGCGCGCGCCAAAGCACGGCGTGATGGTTGTCCCAGTTGACCAGAAACAGAATCGCAGCCAGCGCGGAAAGCGGGAAGGTCGCGACGAGCAGATTGAAAATGCCGGCGACGCTTTCCAGCGCGGGCAGCGTGCTATCGAACACCACCAAGTGAAGCGCGTGCGGCGGAAGATACCACAGTGATTCAGGTGAGCCGTGCAGCCAGAAATTCGGATCGCGCCACGCCTCGCGCATCCAGACAAAGGTCGGCCGATCTGCCGGGGGCAGCACGCAGAAGAAATAGTAGCGCAGGCCAAGCTGAAAGAGCGCGTAGGCGAAGCCGAAGCTGCCGAGAGCAAGCCACAGCACCTTGTATCGCCGCACACAGCGCAAGCCGTCGCGCAGGCTCGTGCGCACGGGATTCGTGTAGATCACGAGCAGGTAGCCCACGATCGAGCCCAAGAGCAGCCATTGCAGGGGAATGGCAGGCAGAGCGAGCGCGACCGGGACAGACATGCAGGTGTAATTAAGCAGCCATGGCGCGAAAGGAAAGCACCGGGGCTGGTTTCTTGATGTAATCGTAACCTGCGGCGGTGGGTGGATGGATCGGGATTCGCTGCAAACCCGGATTTCGCGAGGCCACCCGCTGACCTCCACACAACGATCGACCGCCGGCGTCGCTGCGCCGGCCAATCATTTTCCAGCACCGACTTCGCTCAGCCCACGACGCGGGCCTTGCGGGGCCGGCGCGCGATGGGCGCAGGCTCGGACACGGATTCCTGCGGGGCTGTCTCGAGCTTGATCGGCGGGGTGTAGGCCAAAAATATCCCACCCGCGACCATGAGGAGCGTGGGGATGATGTGCTTGGGATAGAGGTCGAACGCATCCTGAATGCTGGCGCGGACCTCTGTCTCGATATCGCGCGTGGTGAAGGTGCTTTGCGTCCGTTCGGCGAGACGCGCGTCGCTGTGTTGAATCACGCGCCGGCTGACCACATGCGTGAACATGGGAATGACGATGAAGAGCCACAGAAAACCAGCCAGGAGCAACGCGTAGCCGAGAACACGCGCAACGTACACGAACGGATTGATCTTTTTATTTTTCATTTTGATGAATGCACATCCCGTCCGAAATGCAGCCGGGAGCGCTGGGAATGAATGCCTCGTCCTGGGCTCCGACGAAGCAACTCACGCCCAGAAATAAGAGCACGTCGCGTGCGAGTTTTTTATCACGCCGCGGAGAATATCTCGCCACAGAGAAGCGCGTACGTGAATGAGCGCACTTGGTCGCCGATTGACTTCCACCCTTTCGAGAGTCACCGCCGCTGACGATTGAGAGTGGGCCTTGAAATCAGGATACAAGGCGACTGGCGCCGCCGTTCACTCCCAGCGCGAATTCTTGCAGCCCATATACGCCATCATGAGACCGAGGAGCACATGCGTGAGGAGCACGAAAGCGCACAGGTCGCCCGGCGCGAGCCTTGTCTGCGAGACATCACCGATGGCGTCGTAGAAGCGAGTCTCGTGCATGGTATGAATGAAGCCCGACCAGCCCCAGAAGGATGCGATGAAAGGACGCGTCATCCAACTCAGCATCTTCGGCAGGGCGAGAACGGCGCCGGAAAGCGGGAGTTGAAAGCCGACGAGATAAATGGAAACGAGCGATGCCTGCTCGGCCGTTTTCATGAGGCTCGAGAGTGCAAGGCATACGGCGGTGACGGCGGCGTTCACGAGGATGAGCACGATCATTTGCGTGAGCGCATCCCCCTTGAACTGCACGACGTAGTTCACGAAGAAGGCCATCCAGCATGATTGCGCGAGGACGAGCACGCCGAGGAAGGCGGCCTTCGACGCGACGTAGGCAGAGGGCCGCACGCCGGCAAATTTCTCCTTCTCAAAAATCAGGCGCTCACCGGCGATTTCGCGGGCGGCATTATTCGAGCCCATGAGTGCGAGGAGCACGACTTGGAACATGATCAGACCCGACACGAGGCTGCCGGTCTTCATCATCTCCATCTTCTGGTTCATCGTCTGCGTGGCCTGCTCGTAGAGATTGCCAGCAAAGACGCCATTCGGGTTCTTGATCGCGGGCAGACCATCGAGCGCGAAGATGACGACGAGGATGGGGAAGCCGAAGAGCAAGGCGAACTGCAGCCAGAGCTGGCCGCGATCGCGGAAGAAAATCTTCCAGCGGCGCGAGAGCAGAACGCTAAACTGGCTGAGCGCGCCGGGCATGCCAGGATAGTCGAATTTCTTGCGTGTCTCGACTTCGAGTTTTTCGTCGGCTGCTTTCTGCGCAATCGCTTTGGCCTCATCGGTCTCCGGCCCCTCTTCATCAAAGCGTGCCTTTTTGAGCAACTGCTGGAAACGCTCCTCTGTGTCGCCGTCTTCCGCGACGGGCACATCGTGGACCTCCTTCTTCTCTCCTCCCGCGGTGTCGGAGGCATTCTCCAGCCCGTAGCTGCCCTTGTGCTTCTGCCAGGAGCGATGCCAATCGGTCGGCTTGCGCTGAGCGAGCCGAGGGAAGAGTTCCTCGGGCTTTTCCACGTCGAAATAGTGAAAGACGAGATCCGCTGGGCCATGGTACGCGAGGTGTCCCTGGTAGAGCACGACGATGCTATCGTAGAGCGCCACGTGCCGCAGGCTGTGCGTGACGGAGAGCACGATCCGATCTTCGTTCTGCGCGATCTGGTGCATGAGATTCGCGATCTCGTCCTCGGCCTTCGGGTCGAGGCCGCTGGTCACTTCATCGCAAAGCAGCAGATGCGGTGAACTCACCATCTCCAGCGCCAGGGCGAGGCGCCGCTTTTGCCCGCCGGACAGCACGCGCACGAGGCGGTCGGCAATTTCCTCCAGGCCCACCTCACGCAAAATCTGCTCGAGCCGCGCAGTCTGGTCGGCGGCACTCAGGCCGCTCACCCGCAGGCGCAAAGTGCTCTCCACGCTCTCCCACACGGTGAGCAATTCGTAGGCGATACTAAACTGCGGCACGTAGCCGAT
>JBGGMZ010000526.1:0-16165 GCA_041287745.1 Chthoniobacter sp.
GTGATCCGGGGCGGCGAGGGCTCCAGGAACATGAGCGTGCTGAAGGGCGTCTTCTCCCGCGTCGTTCGACGGATGAGGTGAAAGAGAATCGGCCCGATGACCGCCAGCGCCCCAAGGGCAAAGAGTGGTGCGAGAAAATTCATGTCAGAGCCGCTCGCCGGCGGACGACTTTGCCGCGATTGGCCCGAGCTTTGAGAAAGTCGAAGAGCACCGTCTCCAGCGGTTGCGTGCTGGAGATCTGCACGTGCATGATCCCGAGCTTCTGGGCGATCTCACGCACGGCCTCGAGGTGGGCGGAGAGCCGCTGCACGTATTTCTCCCGGGCCAGGGCGGGATCGAGAAAGTAGTCCCGGCCCGTCTCGAGATCTTCAAACCGCGCGGCGGTCGAGAAATCGAAGTTCAACTCCGCGGGATCGAGTAACTGGAATACGATCACTTCATGACCGTTGGCCGTGAGCAGCGACAATGCGCTGGAGAGGCTGTCGAGCGGCGCGAAGAGATCGCTGATCAGCACGATGAGACCGCGCTTGCGCACCAATTCCACGATGCGGCGCAGTGGCGCGGTCAGGTCCGTGCTCCGGCCTTCGGCGGGCTTTTCCAGCGCGAGCATGAGCTGGCGGAGGTGGCCAGGACGATGACGAGCCGGTAGATATTCGCGCACCGCGCCATCGAAGGTCATCAGTCCCGTCGCATCACCCTGCTGAGCGAGAAACCAGCCGAGTGTCGCGGCCAGGGTGCGGGCATAATCCGCCTTGGAATGGCCCCACGAGCCGAAGCTCATCGAGCGACTCAGGTCCACGAGCAGGTAGCAGCGCAGATTCGTCTCGTCCTCGAATTTCTTGATGAAGTAACGATCCGTGCGCCCGGCAAGTTTCCAGTCGAGATAGCGCGGATCGTCTCCCGGTGTGTAGGCCCGATACTCCGTGAACTCCACCGAGAAGCCGTGATACGGCGAGCGATGCAGCCCGTGCCAGAATCCCTCCACCACCGAGCGCGCCCGCAACTCCAGGTTGCGGATCGACATGAGCGCCGCAGGGTCGAGGAAGTTGGCAGTGCTCATCGGCGGGATTTGCCGTTCAGGATTTACTCACGGCCTCCAGCACGCGTTCGATGACCTTGCCCACGCCGATGCCTTCCGCCTCAGCGCGGTAATTGACGAGCACGCGGTGGCGCAACACCGGTGCGGCGAGGGCGATGATGTCTTCCTTGGTCACATGCGCGCGCCCCTTCAGCAGGGCGCGGGCTTTGGCACCGAGAGTGAGGAATTGCGCGGCACGGGTGCCCGCGCCCCAACTCACCCAGTCATTCACGAAAGCGGGGGTGCCTGCCTGGCGTGGCCGGGTGGCGGCGGCGAGACGTACCGCGAAGCGGACGAGATCCTCGGCGATCGGCACCTTGCGCACCAATGCGTGAAAGGCTTGCACGTCCTCGCCGGTGAAGAGGGTCTCGATCTTTTCGCCGCCCACCGAGGTGGTGCGCTGGATGACGGCCACCTCATCGTCCTCGGGCAGGTAATCGATCACCACATTGAACATGAAGCGGTCGAGCTGCGCCTCGGGCAGCGGATAGGTGCCTTCCATCTCGATCGGGTTCTGCGTGGCGAGGACGAAAAAGGGCTCCGGCAGCACGTAGCGGCGTCCGCTCGCGGTGACCTGATGCTCCTGCATGGCTTCGAGCAAGGCGGCCTGGGTCTTGGGCGGCGTGCGGTTGATTTCGTCGGCGAGGATCATGTTGCCGAAGATGGGACCTTTCACGAAGGAGAGATGCCGACCCTCCGCCGTATCCTGCAGGATCTCCACACCGGTGATGTCCGTCGGCATGAGATCGGGCGTGAACTGAATGCGCCGAAACTCGAGATGAAAGATCTGGGCGATGCTCTTCACCAGCAGCGTCTTCGCCAGGCCTGGTGCGCCGGTGATAAGGCAATGCCCGCCGGCGAGGAGGGCAACGAGGATTTGCTCGATGACGTCCTGCTGGCCGACGATCGCCTTGCCCAGCTCAGCGAGAATGCGGGGTCGCGCCGCCTGCAATTGCTCAAAAGTCTTGGCATCGGGATCGGCGACAGGGACGGGAGGCGGCTGTTTGCTCATGAAATGGTGGCAGTAAAAAAATCCTAAATCTTAAATCTGAAATCCTAAATTTCTTCAGTGGGTCATCACGTAGAAGATGATGTTGATGCCGAGGGGGAAGCCGCGCTTCTCCGAGAACTCGTGGAAGAAATAGTCGTTCTCGCCTTCGCGTTCCCAAGCGTCGCCGTTGTCGCAATTGTGCGTGGCGAGGACCATAATACGGCCCTTGTCGTCGTAGAGCGCGCGGACATGCATCTCGGTGCAATCCTCGTAGCTGCCGTCGCGCTGGACATGGCGTTCCCATGTCACGCCGGTGTACTGGCTATTGGCACCGAGCCGCTCGTTGGGTGTCTGCAGTTTGCTTTTGTCCATTCCGAGATCGAAGACGCAGTGGAAGATTTCGTGGCTCATCGGGAGCTCGACGAATTCCTTGTCCGGGAACACGCGCTTGATCTGCTCGGCGAAACAGTCCCATTGCCATTCGCCCCAGAAATCGTCGACCATGAGGAACCCGCCGTTCAGCAGATAGCGACGGAGGATGGCGACCTCATCCTCGTGCAGCAGCAGCGCGCCGGGCTCGACCATGTAGATGAAGGGATAGCGGAACAGGTCGGGATCGGTCAGCCGCAGGATCCGCCCGTTGGGATCGACCTTGATCGAGGTCATCTGCTGGAGGCGGAAGGAAAGGTTCAAATCGCTATCGGGAAAATCGGTAATCCAACTGCCGGCGCTGGGTGAGCCGTAGGGGTCGCGATCGCGAATGATGCGGACGAAGGTGAAGACGTCGTGGGAGAAATCCGCGGGGTATTTCCACTCAGGCGTGCCAGTGCTGTGCGAGGCCACCTCACGGGCGGTTTTGACTGTGCGGACGTCAACCATATCACCGCCTTCAGTTTGATAAATTGGGCCCTCGCTATTGCGGCGGCGCCACTGGGCGTAACCGAGGCTGGCGGAGAGGATCAACGCAGTGACGAGGAGCAAGAAGAGGCGACGGCGTTGCATGGCTATTTGTTATCGTCGCCGGTGGAGGTTTTCGCCTGTGCGCCGTTCGGCTCATCGATTTCCAGCAGTAGTTGCAGAGCGGCGCGAAAACGCGGGGCATCTTCCAAGGCGAGCAGCGCCTCGCGTTTCGCCGTGGCATCGCCCACGGAATGCAGGAGGCGGGCCAGGCGGTAGTGAGTTTCCGCGGGGTCGGCGGGGCCGAGTTGCAGGAGCGTGCGGTAGTCGACAATTGCGCTCCGCTTATCGCCGAGAGCTTCGTGTGCTTGGGCCGCATATTGACGCGGGATGGAGCTGAGTGGATTCACCGCCGTGTATCGATCCGTATTCGCCAGCACACCCTGCCAATCCTTGCGCGCGGCGGAGATCTGCATGAGCCGCTCAAAAGCGCCGATGGCGTCGCTGTTCAGCTCGACGAGCTTGTGGAGCATCGCGACTTCGGCATCGGATTCTTTGAGCGCCCGGTGCACGCCGGCCAGCATGGCGTAGGCGCTATCGGCGTCGCGCTGATTCGGATACAGCTCGATCAGCTTTTGCAACGGCGCCTTGGCCTCCGTCCACTTCTTGGCGGCGATCAGTTGCTTCGCCTGCTCGGTGAGTGCGGTGAAGTTCTCCGGGTGTTGAGAGATGAAATCGTTGAGTCGCTTTTCGCTGGCGTAATCGGCGGGCTTCGCCGGCGTCCAGTCGAGCTTCGGCCCGGTGCCCTTCGCCAGTTCCGTGGCGTGCGTGGCAAAATCGGCATCGAGTTTGTCGATGGGAGCAAAATGTTTGGCGAGAGCGGTATTGATCTCCACCCCGCGGGCGAGGTCGGCGAGCAGCGCTTTCATTTTCTCCAGCCCCCAATTGTTCACCAGCCACTCGACCACGAGCGACGACTCGTAGTAGGCAAAGCCGAGATGAGCGGGGGATTTCGGCTTGAGAAAGGCCGCGCTGAGCTGGCTGACCGGCGTGAGGTCTTCGCCGAGAATCATCGCCCGGTAACGGGGCTTCATCTGCTCGCCCCAGTTGCCGTGTGCCTGTCGCTCTTCGTAGACGCTGATCCCTTCGCTGAGCCACCGGGGCATTTTATTTTGTGTGAGCGTGAGGGTCACCACGTGACAGAACTCGTGCCAGAGGACCGCTTCCCAGGAATTCGGAGAATTGGGACGCGAGGCGGGACTGTTGGCGGTGATGACGCGACCGAAGCACACACCCAGATAACCCGAGCCCCCAGGTAAACCGAAGGTGCGGATCGCGAAATCTTTTTGATCGGGGAAGATCTCGACGATCGTCTTGTCCTTCAGCTGGAGGCCGTATTTTTTGGTAAGCGTATCGTGCGCGCTTTCGAGAAGGTTGAGCACGTTGGGGCCGTAGATTTCCACCTCGCGCGGGTCCATCTTCACGTTGAAATGCGCGCTGCTCACCGTCTGGAAATGAGCAATGGCGTCGTGCAGCATCGTGAGGTTGTAGGCGACCACATCATAGGGGTCGGCCTTCTGCACTTCCTCCGCGAGACCCCAGGCTTCCTCGTCATGGCCCCCGAGGCGGAGGAGATCATTGGCGAGTTGCGCCTTGGCGGGGAGATAATTGGGATCCCACTTCAGCGCCTCGCGTTGCAGCGCTGCGCCTTCGGCGAAGCGATATTTCTGGGAGAGCTTGTGACCGATCAGATGCGGGACTTCGGGGTTGGTCGGCCAGAGTTTCAGCGCTTCTGCTCGTGCGGACGCTTCCTTCTTGGGGTCGGCTTGCAGGTGCCCGAGCACGCTTCGATAGGCATGCGCCTCGGTGGAGTGCGGGTTGATCTCCAGCGCCTTGGCGACTTCCATCTCAGCCTCGGCGTAGCTCTCGCCATCGATCAAATGATCTGCGATGAGCAGCCGTGCGGCGAGGTGGTGCGGGTTGAACTTCAAAGTTTGCTCCAACGCATTCTCCGCAGCTTCGGAATCGCTCGGCGCATAGGCCCGCGCCAGGCCGAACCAGATATCCGGGTCTTCGCCGAATTTCTTGACCGCCGTGCCGAAGATCTTTGCGGCCAACGCGAAGTCGTTTTTGCTCAAGGCGAGTTCGCCACTAAGTAAATAGCTGTCCCGAAAATCTGGCGCCGCTTTCCGGAGCGGATCGAGGAATTGATCCAGCACCTTCTTCGGGTCCGTGCCAGCCAGCAGCGCCACACGCGCCAGCGCCGCCCGGTCCTCCGGCGAGCGGTAGCTCCACGAGCGCGAGTCGCGGAGGCGGTCGAGATCGGCGAGTTGTTTGGCGGCTTCATCCGTCGCACCGAGGCGGCGCAGGGTTTCGTACGAAGCGAGACGGAGTTGCAGGGAATTGGGAGAATGTTCGAGGGCGGGATCGAGCACGGCCCGCGCATGCTGATAGCGGCCGACGGCATTCATGGCCTCGGCTTCGA
This sequence comes from Chthoniobacter sp., assembly GCA_041287745.1. Taxonomy (GTDB): domain Bacteria; phylum Verrucomicrobiota; class Verrucomicrobiia; order Chthoniobacterales; family Chthoniobacteraceae; genus Chthoniobacter. The sequence continues at coordinate 5,452 of JBGGMZ010000526.1, forward strand.
GCGCGGGCCAGGCGGCTTCCTCGGGTTCACTTTGCGCGCCGGCAGCGGCGGCATCAATCGCCGCAGTATAGTTGCCCTTCAGGAATAGCGCCCGAGCTTCCTCGATGGTCGCACTGTGCAGGGCTGGGGACAGGAGCAGAGCCGCGACGAGCGGCAGGATGTGCCGACGGAGAAGCGTGCGTGGGAGGGGGCCAGGACGCACATGCGATAACATGGATGGCCGTCATCCTCAGCGAGACCCAGAGACTGGCAAGCGGATTCTCACGTGATTCGCATTTGCGTGTAAGTCGCGCTCGACGAACGGTGTGTAAACATCAACCCTCCTCCCATGCCAAGTTCCTCCCCAGAACCTTGCACCTTCTCGCCGTCTGTTCTCCGCATCGCCCTCGCTGGACTCCTCGCCATGGCCTTGCCGCGAGTCTTGCGGGCCGATGACCTCGCCGATTTCAAAACCGTCGAGACCGCGCAAAAGACGACGCTCAAGTCCAGCTTGCAGGGCTCTGTGGGCTTGAGCGGCTATCTCGGCGTGGAGGTGGAACCGAGCGGCACCGGGCAGCTCTCCATCGTCGATGTGGCGGAAAATTCGCCCGCCGAGACAGCGGGTTTGAAGCGGGGCGATCAGTTGCGCCGCGTGGATGAAAAAGCCGTGGCCAGCGACGATGACTTTCGGGCCGCCCTGCTGGCGCATGTGCCTGGAGAGGGGGTGCTGATCGAAGTTGTGCGCGAGGGAATGTCCATGAATTTCTCGGCGACGCTTGCCGCGCCGAGCCGGCCGAAGAAGCTCGCCGAGCGGCGTGCGGTGCTCGGTCTCGGAATGGCGCCGACGGAGAGCGAGGAGGGGATCGCCATCCGCTTCGTCCAGCCGGGATCACCTGCCGCCGCAGCTGGACTACGCCCCGGCGACATACTGGTGAAAGTGAACGACGCGAGCCTCGGCGTGGCCATCGCGATGAGCGACGCGCTGGCCGACAAAGAACCGGGCGATACCGTGAATCTCACCTACCGGCGCGAAGGCGTGGAGGCTCAGGTGCGGGTGAAGCTCAGCGCGAGCCTCGCGGAAGACACACGCAACAACGCTCCCACGCCGCTGGGCCTGTGGAAAAAGCCCACCTATCGGCTGGCGGTCATCCCGCTTGAATTTCCCGACGTAAAGCACAACGGGAGTATCCCGACTTCGGAATGGCGGGACATGCTCTTCAGCAGCAATACCTACTCGAATCGCAGCAACATCACCGGCCAGCCCATCTTCGGCAGTTTGCACGATTACTACCGCGAAGTCTCTGTCGGCGCGCTCGACGTCTCCGGGCAGGTCTTCGACTGGATGCCCGTGAGTCGCAAGCGCCCCGACTACCCGCAACTGCCCACGAACCCACGCCAGGCGCTCTTCACCGAGGCGCTCGACCTTCTGCTCGAACGGGAAGGGGACGATGCCCTCGCTGGCGTCGATGGCCTCATCTTCATCTATGCAGGCGATCGCTTCCGCACCACCAATCGCGGCAGCGTCTTCTGGCCGCACCGCGCGTCGTTCACCTATCGGGGTAAATCATGGCCATATCTGATCTGCCCGGAGGGCGGCAAGCTCATGGCGAATATCAGCGTCTTCTGCCACGAGTTCGGCCACATGCTCGGGCTGCCCGATCTCTATGCGCGCCCGGAAAATCCCGGCTCGGAAGGCGTCGGCGCGTGGTCGCTCATGTCGCAGCAAATCACGGGCGGGCAACCACAGCACATGTGCGCGTGGTGCAAGGAAAGCCTCGGTTGGCTGAAGCCGGCGGTCGTCGATCCCGCGGTGAGGCAAAAGCTCATTCTCTCGCCGGTCGAGGGCACGGACAACCAATGCTTCAAGATCCCGATGCGGGCCGACGGGAGCGAGTACCTACTCCTGGAAAATCGCCGGCATCAGGGTTTCGACCAGCGCCTTGCGGGCGAGGGACTCCTGATCTGGCATATCGTGGGCAAGCATCCCGTGCTCGAGGAATCCCACGGCGTGGAAGGCCCTGCCGGCCCGCTGGTGTTTGTCAAAACCGTGCCCTATCCCAGCGACTCGAACGATTCCTACACGCCTTACACCGTTCCCTCCAGCCGGTCCCAGCTCGGCGGAGGCAAACCAATCTACATCACCAATATTCGCCGCCTGCCGGATGGCCGGGTGAGTTTCTATCTCGGTTACGTCTACGAGTAAGCGGGACTAACTCGTCCCGCTATGCAGCTTGCGAAGGTCTTCGCGCCGCTCGCCGATCTGCCAAAGAGAACGCCGATTGCGCCAGCCCAACGCGATGCCACCGGCGATGCTGATTACACCAGGCACGATGAACCACGGCGAAATCGCCGGCAGCTTCAGCAGGCACCCGACGCCCGCGAGGAAGAGCGCCCATGCAAAGTAGGCGCCAATCTGAGATGGCGATCCTGGGCGGGGTGGCTGAGAGGCAGGATGTACGAACGGTTGCTCTTTCATGGGCGACTATTTTGACGTGGGGCAGAGGTAAATCCAATCCGGAACTCGCAGAGTCGGACTGTTTCGCAGCGAAACCCGCCCGTTGAATTCTGTGCCATCTCAATGGCCACTTGGCGAAAACGCAGCATAGACGAAATATAGGAGAAAAAGGCCAAACAGCGCCTCGGGAATCATCCAGAGCAGCGCCCACCGTTGCGTGCGCACGCAGACGAGCCCGCAGAGAAAAGACGCGATGCAGCAGCACGCGCTCCACATGGCGCTACAGATCATAACTCCGATGCCGATATCTCCGAGCGACGGCTTGGTCTGGCCATTGGTGATACCCCACAGGCCCGTTACCAGCAGCACCGGCAGGAAAAAGGTAAACGACGCGAGCATCCACTGCCACTCGGAGGTCCCGGCGCGCGGCAGGAGAAACAGCAGCAAGAGCGGCGCGACTGCGAAGATCATCAACAGATTGGTGAAGACATTTTCCGGCAGGATCAAGGGATACATGCGTATGGCTATTGAGCAGATCATCCGGCCGCGGTTGTTGAAAGGCGGGATAGCGAAAAGCGCTTTACTGTGGCGCACCGGACATCATCGTCTGCGACCCACGATGAAAACTTCGAACTGGCTGACCGATCCGCGGCAGAAGGAATTGTATGAAGGCACCCAAGGGCCGAGCAATTCACCCGATCCTTTTGAGTGCTGGATCCTGCGCCAGCTCGCCATGGACAGCAATGGACGCGTGCTGGAGATCGGTTCGTGGCGGGGACGCTCTGCCTGTTTCATCGCCGATGGATTGCAGAAAATCGGCGGACAGCCGCCGATCTGTGTCGATTGGTTTCAAGGCGACAACACTGGCGGCATGCAGCCGGACAAGGCGGAGATGGAGAGCGTGCTGAAAAAGTTCGGGCTGCAGGCGAACATCATCGACCATGACATGCTCACGATGGACTGGAGCATTGCCAAGGACGTGAGTCTCGTTTTCTACGATGCGGACCACAGCACCAAGCCCACGGTGGATGTGCTCACGAAGTTGCATCCCTTCCTCGCGAAGGATGCCCGCATCGTGCTGCACGACGCGGGCTGGTCCATGACCATCGCGGCGGCCGAGGAACTCATTCACTCCGGCTTGTACCGGCCCGCCGTATTCATCAAGGTGTGGCAGGGACTATCGATCTTGCAGAAGAACTGAGGCTGAAGTCCGCGTCGTTTCTGGAGACAGACCGCAAGCAGCGGAAGTGGTGCAATCGCTAAAACATTCCTGACCGGCTCGCCCTCAGGTGAGCCCCTTGTTGCCTCTGCACCCACGGCGCAGCACGGGTGGCGTAACTCGCGCCTCCCTGTAGTGGATATGTCCACGACAGCAGGAGCACAATAGCCACCCTTCGGGAGCAGTTATATCCACGCCCCAAGACTTTTGTGTGATTGGCCGGGAAACGATTGAATGACTGCCGTTACTCCCACACTTATGTCATCCCATTCCTTGTCTTCCACGTTGCCAGCCGCTCCGCGCACCTCGACTCAAATAGGCACAGGAGGTGCGGGCATCCAACCGCTCGTAGAAGTCAAACGCGACGTGCGGGAGAACCAAGTGTATCGCAGGGTTTTGCTGGAGCAGTCGGATGAATTCTATCGGCGTTACTTTGGCGGCGTGCCCGATGCAATGGCCAAGCTCTTCCTCGTGGAACAAACCATTCAGGCCACCATGGCGCCGCATCTGTATGTGAATGACGTCTACCGCGTGCAGGTCCGCAGGAAACCGCCCGTCGTGCATCTGGATATCTCGCGGCACGACGGCAAGGCGATCACTCACTGGCGTGATTTGCAGGCGATCAAAAATCAACTCGTCGGCCCGGAGTGCGAAGGTGTTCAGTTATTTCCCGCGGATAGCCGGCTGGTCGACACGGCGCCCCAATATCACTTGTGGGTCATCGAGGACCCCAACTTTCGCTTTTCCTTTGGCTATGACAAGCGGGTCGTCCTGCCGGAGCCGATTCGGTACTCCACAGACACCGTGGGCACTTCGTCGCGGACCATTCCTGCAGCCGGCGGCGCCCGCTTCACCGTCCCGCTCGCCGCGTAGATCGCTCCGTGGGGGTGCGCGCTGATACGGCGAAAACTCTCAATCGGCTGGAGAAGTAGAGAATCCGATTGGCACGGCTCGCCATTCTGCAGAGGCCGGCTGCTGCAATGGCAGACCATGAGCTTGCAAAGTGAAGAAAGGCGGGGCATACGGCTTTCGTATCCCTTCCCCCCTTTCGTGAAGTCCCGCACCCCACTCCTGGAAAAGCTCGGTCAACAGCCCAAGTCCTGGCTCATGGCCGAGTCGCTGGCCTGCCTCGCCCTCGTGGCCGGTATCGATCTCCTCACGACCTGGCAGTTCAGTATGTTCATCTTTTACTGCCTGCCGGTCTATGCCGTGTCGCTGTATTTCCCGCGTAAGACCGCCATCGCCTTCGTCATTTTCGCCGAGGTTTTGGCGACCATTGCGGCCTATGACAGCATCCCCGTCCGGGGCTTGGGTGGTTACGCGTGGGCGGCACTCAACCGCTTGGGGGGATTTCTTTTTGCCGCCGCCTGCGGTCTGTCATTTCAAAGCTATCGCGAGGAAATGCAGCATCGGTTTCAGGCCCTGCAGCGGACCCGCGAACTCGAGCGTGAGATCGTGAAGGTCGGGGAGCTCGAGCAGCAGCGCATCGGCCAGGATCTGCACGATGGCGTGTGCCAGACACTCGCGGCTCTCGATTGCGCGGCGCAATGCCTCAAGATCGACTTGGAAAAGGATGGCTCGCCCCGCATCGTCCTGGCGATGGAGATCCAAAAGCAATTGTCCGCTGCGACGCTGGAGGCGCGCAACATGGCGCGCGGCATCTTTCCGGTCTCGATCTCGGCGGATAGCCTGGCCAATGCAGTGGAAGATCTGGTGGCCAATATGAATCGGCTCTTCGGCGGGATTATCGTCTTTGTAAGCGACGACGAGATCCTCGTGCGTGATGCCGATGAGGCGATGCACCTTTATCGCATCACACAGGAAGCGCTGAGCAACGCCATGCGCCACGCCAACGCCACGCACATCGAGGTGCGACTGAAACAGCAGGAGGGCAAATTGACAGTCGTCGTCGCTGACGACGGCAGCGGATCCGCGATCCAAAATCCCAAACGCCCCGATGGCATGGGCTGGCACACCATGCGCTACCGCTCGAATTTGATCGGTGCGGACTTGAGCATCCACACCGAACCGGGCAAGGGGACGGAGATTCGCTGCGTCCTGCCGCTCGGCGGGGTGCGGATTCCCGTCCAAAATGCCGCCTTGGCGTAGTGGAGTAGGGCGATGAGGGTCCTTTCCAAGGGCATCGTGCCTCTGCTGGCGGTGCTTATCCTCCTTTTGGCGGTCTGCCTTGCAGCGTTCCTCATGGGCTCCTTTCGCATGCCCCCATTGGTATGATTTGCAGGTAGCAAAACCTCGCCGACACGCCTGGCGCCTGCCGGTAGTGACGAACGCCGCCCTCGCGGCAGATCAGCGATCGAAGAGGTTCTTGAAGGTCCGTCCGATCTTGGCCAGGACGGAAGGGTCTTCCTTTTTCTTCGAGTGATGAGACCGCCTCGACGTTGTCGCGGCTTTTGGAATTTCAAAGGCGAGCGACTGCTCACCGGCATCGGCGAGTTGGATCGTTTTCGTCCGTGCTGTCCGGCCATCCCAGCGCGCGCCGATTTCGTGGCGACCCGGCGGCAGCAGCAAATCGACTGGGGCGGCGCCGACGGAACGGCCGTCGCAAATCACCTCCGCGTGCCCGGGCTGGCAGTGCACTTTCACCACGCCGTGCGGGAATTCCTGCTGGAAGAGAGCGGTGCCCGTTGCCGGCACTTGCACGCTGGTCATCCGCGGTGATTGGCCCGGCAGCGAGTAGACGATCCGATATGCCCCCTTGGGCAGATTGAGCGTGGCCGGCGACACACCGGAGCTCTGGACCGCGGCGGGAGAGGCCTCCACTTTGTCCGGCAGGACTTGAAAGGGAACACCCGCAGGAATGGTCTCGATCCGGACCTGCACCTCCGCATCGGGCGCAGGTATCGGCTCCGCAAGCGCACGCTGATCCGCCGTGAGCGGCAGGACATGGGGAATGGCGGGGGATTCCGATGTGGGGGACGGGGGAGGCGGAACCGTCGGCGCGACTGCAGCTACGGCGGCAGCTGGGGTGGGGACGGGGACGGCAGCTGGGGTGGGGGATACTGGCGCAGCAGGCGCAACTGGAACGACCGCCGGCGGCAATGCCGGCGTCGACGCGACTACAGGAGTTGCGAGCTGAGTGGACGGCAGCTGAGCATGCGATCTCATAACCCACGGCAGAATGGCGCAGAGAGTCGCCACGCCGGTCATGATCGGCCAGCGGTGTTGCTTGATCGGCACCATCCAGGCGCCAAGTTGCTGATGCGCGCGGGATGTCGTCGCCACGAGCTTGGGTTTTGCCTCGCTCCAAAAAAGTTTCGCCCGGCTCTGAATGGCTTTAGCCAGGACCAAAAGTTTCACCGCGGCGACTTTCGCAGACGAGGTCGTAGGCTCGTCGAGCGGCTGCACAGCGAGTCCCAGACGGCGCGCGATTTCGCGGCCGGAGGCTGGCCGTTCCAGCGGGTCCTTGGCCATGCACGCGGCGATCGTCTCTTCCCAGACAGCGGGAATGGCCGACTCGGGCAGGCCAAAATTCCGGCGGCGCTCGGCCATACTCTCCGGAATCACGTCCTGGATCTGCGCGCTCAAGTCGTCGCCTTCAAAGGGCGGCTTGCTGGTCAGCAATTCGTAAAGCGTCGCCCCCACCGAATAAATGTCATCGCTCGGCGAAGGCAGTTCTCCCACGACCCGTTGCGGGCTCATGTAACCAATCGTACCGTCAAAACTCGACCCCGTGCTGAGGGCGAAGCCAAAGTCGGTAATCTTCAAGGCTCCGAGGGAATTGACCACGAGACTGATCGGCCGGAGTTCGCGGTGCATGCAGCGCCCCGCATCGTGGGCATAGTCGATCGCCGCGCACAGATCGCTCACCCAGGTAATCAACTCTTCCGGTTTGAAACACCGGCTCGGACGTTCCATCCGCAGCTCCGTGAGATTCTGCCCGTCCAGATATTCCATGGCGATCGCCGCGCGGTCCCCATCCTCGAGGAAATCGTGAACGCGCATGATGTTCGGATGCGTGAGCTCGAGACACCGCCGCGTCTCATGTTTCAAGGCGTCCCGTGTCGCGGCATCCCGATAGATGAGGTCGGGTAAAAACTCCAGGGCCACCATTCGATCCAGCGTCTTGTCGCGCGCCTTCCACACGATCCCCATGCTCCCACGCCCGGTCATCTCCTCCAGCACATATCGTTCAAAGACGCGCTGCCCCTCGCGAAGGGAAGCGGCCTCCGGAAAGTCGACAAGGTCGGGATAGCTAGCGGTCACGGTCATGCTTCCCTAAATGGAGAAAGTAGCGTGCCTGCCGCCCCGAAAAGCCTTGTTCCACAGTTATTTTATTATGGCTTCAGCGCGCCGTGCTTTCACGAACGAAGCCGCTTTTCCGTGTTATCACTTACATCGCGTCTGCGTGGAGCGTCTGCCAAAATAGGTGCCGGATAACAGATCGCATTGGAGGGCACCGCTCCGTCGGTGCCGCCGGTAACCGAGTAACCGCCCCCGTCGCCCCATCACCGCCCCGTGGCAGGCGACTCAGCGTTCGGTACGCTATGGAGACCACGCACTAGCAGGAGCAGTTTGACCCGTTGGTCTACTAGCGCAACGGCATTGATATGCTGGAGGACGGAGCAGAAAACGATCATACCGAAGACCCCATAGATGGGGCCGAAGCCGGGACGCATAACCACTTCAAACCAATGTGGAATGGTGGGTAATTCCAACGGCCCGCCCGAATGCGCGAAACGCCAGAGGGGATAAACAAGAGACCACACCACGTGAAGCAGCCATGCGAGGAGCAAAACACAGACAACGATGATGGCGTTCAAAACAGCGGATCCTAAATCGCGCTGCTTTTTAGCCCGCCGCAGAAGCTCGTCGAATTTCTCCAAGTCGCGTCCTGCTTCTTCAAACAATTTGTCTGACCGCTCATACCTCATGCTCGACATTCAAATCCTTTCCCGTTGCCCGTCAAGCGCGTGTTCATAACAGCTTCCAGCACTGGTGGCGAATGCTGAGACGCTGCGCGTGACACGGTTGCGAATTGACGGAGTTTAGCCCGCTCGATATGACAGCGCCTGGAGGACCCCAGAATATGAAACGAACCCTGTTTTCGGTGGTGGCGGTATCGGCAACTTTGTTGCTCCAGTGCGTGAGTGCCGGTGGATTGATCAACGATGACCGGGAGAATCTCCTGAAGCAACCGACCTTCGAAGCGCGCACGTGGGACATTAAGTTTTTCGGCACCCATGGAACCGTGACGACCGATCGGGCCGAATTGCATGAAGGGCGTCCCAGCTTGCGGATTGAGCAAGGGAGCCCAGCGGGAGTGGCATTTCTGAACCAAAAGATCCCGTGCAAGCCGCTGACGCACTATCGATTCTCCGGCTGGATCAAGGCGACGAAGATGGTCCTGCCGAAGGAACAGGAAGCCAAGCCGGCCGGCGCAGCATTGGCGGTGTTCCCGGGACTCGGTAATTCAGGCTGGCTGTCCGATACCGGGACCTGGGTGCACGCGTCGGTGGATTTCAGAACAAAGGCGGGCCAGAATGAAGTACAGCTCGGCCCGCGCATCGGATTCAATGAATGGCGTCCGAGCGGGACAGCGTGGTTTGCGGACTTGTTATTGATCGAGGTAAAGTAGATCGAGGGCTCGGAAGGGAGTCCGTCAGCCGCGGGGCCGAAGGCTCGGTGCATCACCGGCGAAGAGGCGACTCGTCGCATCTTATGACGCATAGCTTGATCGCTGCTGCTGCACTTTTGTTTTAGCAACACCAAGGCGAGCTTTTCGTTTGATTCGCAAGGCCTCCGCCGCCCCCCTTATGAACCACAAATTCCCCCCGTTATTCGCCGTTGCTTTTGTTGCCGTGGTGCTAGCCAGCGGCGTTGGCCGGCTTGGAGCGGCCGGCGCGGCGCCGCAGCCTGCACAGACCCCGACCATCGGCATCGGCTCTGGTGAAGAACCGCAGACCCATCTGAGCTTCGGCAATATCCCGAAGGATTCCAAGATCGTGCAGGTGAGCACGCATTTGATCGTCGATAAGGCGCTGCCAAAAGGTCTGAACTTCTTCGCGATTCAGGTGAATTTCCCGAACAAGACCTGGGCGCATGGCGGCCCACAGCTCGTGAAGAAGGGGAACCAAGGAGTGCAGCAGGTGAACTGGGGAGGGCTGGTGAATCGGGGCGGGGGATCCACCGATTACAAGGAAGCGGACCTGAAGAACGACCTGCTCTTGATCGAATCCGGCGTGGGTAAACCAAACACTGTGCCGTGGAAATGGAAGTTGAATACCGAGTATGTGCTGACCGTCGAGCGCGGGAAGCAGATGCAACTTCCGGCTGGCGAGAGCCACAACGTGCATGTGGAAGCCCGGACAATGTGGGAGTGGAAGTTCACCTTCGAGCCGGTCGTGAAGGACGTGAGCCATCCTCCATTCACGGCGTTGATCTACGACTCGGCCGACAGCATCGGGTCATTCTACCTCTGGAACGAAGCGGGCTACGGCACGACGAAAGACGACCAGCACGCCCGCTGGTCGCCGCCGACCTACCGCGTAGAAGACAGCCCGGAGGACAAGGCGGCCGGTGAGTGGAAGCGCTTTTGAAGCGCGACTCCCCCGCCCGAGATGGCACTTCCGACCGACTTCGAGCTTCTTGAACTGCCTCAACCGGGCCACCGGTATTCACGCGTTGACGCCACACTCGGAACCACAGCAAAATTGCGGGATGAGTACCAAGGCCGTATTCCGTGGGTTAGACGCTGCTGCCAGGTTTTTGCGAAAGGAGTGGAGCCCACTGGAAAACTCCGATGAAGCTTTTCTATTACGCTGTGTAGATCGTGAGAAAAGACGGCGCGTCGTTGCTACGCTGTCAAAAGAACGAGCCGGGAAAGTGTGGAAACTCGCGGCATACTCTTGCGTGCTCTTCTTTTACGGCTTTTGCGCAAGCCATCTCGACTACGTCTTTTTCACCATTCTGATTATCTCGCTGATGGAATGGATTGATTTCGAGAATCTGGATGGACGCATCAAACTGATCAAGTTAATGGACAGAATTTCGAGTTCTACCGCGGATCAAAAGACCGCAGCGTAAGTTAACGCGTAATCCCG
>JBGGMZ010000527.1:0-5810 GCA_041287745.1 Chthoniobacter sp.
CCGCGGCGCAAAACGTGGGCAGGAAATCCTCATGCGCGCACATATCATTGACAATCGTGCCGGGCTTGACGGTTCCGGGCCAGCGAATCACGCAAGGCACGCGATAGGCGCCTTCCCAGTTGGTCGCTTTCTCGCCGCGGAAGGGCGTGCTGCCGCCATCCGGCCAGGTCATCAACTCCGCGCCATTGTCGGTGGTGTAGACCACGATGGTGTTTTCCGCGATGCCGAGGTCATCCAGTTTCTTGAGCAACTGTCCGACGTGGCCATCGTGCTCAGTCATGCCATCGGCCTGAAGTCCCAGTCCGGTTTTACCATCCGCCTCCTTGCTCAGGTGCGTCCAGATGTGCATCCGGGTGGAGTTGAACCAGCAGAAGAACGGCTTGTCGGCCTTGTGCTGGCGGTCGATGAAGTCCAACGCACCGGCGAGAAACTCCTGGTCCACCGTCTCCATGCGCTTCTTGTTTAGGGGCCCAGTGTCCTCGATCTTGCCGTCGCTGTAGGAGTGGATCACACCGCGCGGACCAAACTGTTTCTTGAAGCCAGGGTCCTTCGGATAGTCGGGGTCTTCCGGTTCCTCCTCCGCATTGAGGTGATAGAGGTTGCCGAAGAATTCATCGAACCCGTGTTTCGTCGGGAGGAACTCATCCTTATCGCCCAAGTGGTTCTTGCCGAACTGTCCGGTCGCGTAACCTTGCACTTTGAGCATTTCCGCGATGGTCGGGTCAGCCGCTTGCAAGCCGACATCCGCGCCGGGAAGACCCACCTTGGTCAGCCCCGTACGAATTGGCGATTGCCCGGTGATGAACGCCGCACGCCCTGCCGTGCAACTTTGCTGTCCATACCAACTCATGAACATCGCACCCTCCTTGGCGATCCGGTCGATGTTCGGCGTCTGGAAGCCCATCATTCCGCGGTTGTAACAACTCGGGTTGAACCACCCGATATCGTCACCAAAAATGACGAGGATGTTTGGCTTCTTGTCCGCGGCTTGCGCGAATATCGATGTGGCCATCGTCACAAGGACGATGACTGTCAGCTGCACGAGGTGCAACAGGGGGCGGTGCGGCCGTCCTGAGAGCATAATGCCCTCGGGGACCGATGGTGTCTTGGTTTTCATCATGAGCCGGTTGGTGGGTGGAGATTGGTTTCTGGATCGGTTCATCATCACAGGTGATCGTGGTATCTCCCGACGGGGCTGCGGTCGCCGGGGTCGAAATAGCTCTGCGCCTGTTCGCGTGCGACGGTCGAGTCCTCGTCTGCGGCGGCCACGGGCAGAACCGCGCAGAGCTGCAGGACAACCTTCATCGCGTCGCGGGTTCGGATTTTGATGGCGCTCATACCAAGGATTGCCGGCAGTTCAGTTCGCCGGCGCAGATTTTGAGGGGAAGATGGTCTTCCAGTCGTCCTTCATGCTCACGATGGTCCACCCGCGGGCCTTCGCCTCGTCCCAAGCCTTGTCCAGCCGTCCGATCGAGGACATACGATCATAGGCCCATTCGCGCTCCGCATCATCGTGATGTACGAGAAGAGCAAAGCGCGGCCCGCTGCCGGCCACGGTCCACTGGAGCATTTGCAGGTCGCCATCGGAATTGCCGAAAGCCGCGATGGGGCGCCGCCCGATGTGGCTTTGGATGCCGATAGGTTTTCCCTCCTTGTCATCGATCAAGTCGACAGCGGGCAATTTCAGTAACACCGGTGTGCCATCGCGCATTTCATACTTCAGCTTGCCGCTGCTGCCGACGACTTGCTCCGGTGGAATGCCGTAGACCCGCTCTGTCCACGGGCGCATGAACTCGATGCCGCCGCCGGAAACAATGAAGGTCTTGAATCCATTCGCACGGAGATAGGCCAGGAGTTCGAGCATCGGCTGGAAGACCATCTCGGTATAGAGTCGGCCCGTTTTGGGATGCTTCGCCGTGGCAATCCATTCGGCGACTGTCCGGGAAAATTCGTCCGTAGTCATACCCGTGTGCGTTGCGGTCATCATCTCCAGCGCACCCTTTTCCCCCGCGGCCGCCACCGCCTTCATGTCTCCTTTAAGCAGCGAGGCAAATGGCTCTTCCTTTTTCCATTCCGGATGTTTCGGCGCGAGCGCCTTCACGCGATCGATCACGAAAGCAAACTGAAAGTAGAACGGTTGCTCGGACCAGAGCGTCCCATCGTTGTCAAACGTCGCGATGCGCTCGGGTACTGGCACGAATTCCGGCGAACCCTGCTTCGTCACTTTCTCGACGAAATCGACGATGGCCTTTTTCGATCCCGTGTCATTCCAGGAGGGCAGGGGATCCTGAGCCAGCGCTGAAAGCGCGAATCCAACGATGGAAACGAGTGCGAGAGAAGTCGGAAGCTTCATGGCTTCTTATCTCCAGACACGAACACCCGGGTAAGCGGTATAGGGCCCGTAAGCACCGTACCAGCCCATGGCGGCATCGCGCTGCATCTGGGCAGCCTCGTAGTTATCGCGCGCGATTCGCTGCTGAATGGCGAGTTGCTGATACTTTTGGTACTCCGCCTCACCACCGATGTAGGCGATGCCTTTCTTCTCCTGCTTGTAAGCGTAGAAACTTTTTCCGTTATACGTCACCCGCTTGACCTTGTAAGATTCCGCGGCGGCGAAGACCTCTTTCTGTTTCGGCGTCTCAGGGGTGCGCACCTGAAAGCCCGCTGCGGAGAGCAGCGATTCCTGATTGGAGGAATCAAGGCTCGCGCATCCGGAGAAAAATGAAAGGAGACCCGCCGCGAGGATGGTCGTGAGTAATGTGATTTTGGATGGGCTCATAGGTGTAGGATGAGAGATGGCTTTGGAAAAAAAGGGCGGCACGGTTCACACCGGGCTGCAGTTACGATCGAGTGTCTCGATGAGGCTTCGTCCATCGAACGGTTTCACGAAGTAGCCGATCGCCCCGGCCAACTGCGCCTGCTTCTTCACCCACTCGAGGTCATGCGCCGTGATGAAGGCCACCGGCGCCATGAACCCGGCCTTTTGCAACTTCTCGTGCAACGCAAAGCCGGAGAGCCCGGGAAGATGGATATCCAAAATGAAACCACTCGCCATGCCGGGGGCGTCAGATTCCAAAAGCGCCTCTGCGGAGGCAAACATCAGTGTCGTCCAGCCAGCGGCCGTGAGCAGGCGCTCCATTGCCTGGTTCATGCTGGCATCGTCATCGACCACGACTATGGCGCGTTCAGGAAACATGTGGGGATAGCGGCCCGCGCCGGCATGGCGTAAAACTCACACGCCGCTGGCCCGCACCACTCGGCGCAAGAATGGAGAGCCGCGCCCGCCTGGGATATTGGCCTTAAGGGCGAACCCTTTTGCCCTTTCGGGCAATGTTCATCAAGGCATCAGCAATGGAACTTACGGACAGTTACGCAGCGCTCAGGTTTATTCCGCGCGGCGCAATTCCTCGGCGATGTGCACCAATTCCGCCAGCGAAGCAGCGCCCATCTTCTCCATCACACGAGCCCGATGAGCCTTGACCGTCCGCTCGGCGGCATCGATCTCCCCCGCAATCTGTTTGTTCGGCTGCCCCATGGTCACTCGCTCAAATACCTCCCGCTCCCGCGGAGACAGGCTCTCGAAGCGCTCGCGCCAGGCGCGCAGACTCGCGCGGCCCGAGCGCTCTTGCGAGCCCCTCGCGAGAGCCGACTCCACCGCGGCCAGGAGGAGAGAGCGCTCCACGGGTTTGGTCAGAAAATCGACCGCGCCGGCTTTCATCGCTCGCACACTCATCGGGATATCCCCGTGGCCGGTGAGAAAGATGATCGGCAGCGGATTGGAGCTACGCGCCAGTGAGTCTTGCAAATCCAGCCCACTCGGCCCCGGCATCCGCACATCCAGCAGCACGCAGCCGGACATCGTTGCTTCTCGCGCGAGCGCAAATTCACCCGCCGACGCATAAGTGCGCACCTCATAGCCCGCAGCTCTCAGCAGCCGCGAGGTTGCAGTGCGCAATGATTCGTCATCCTCGACGATGTGCACGATTTGCATTTCGGCTGCAGCAGCGGTGTTCATGGTTTCGGACTCCCCTCGGACACTGTATCGATCGGCAGGCGGAAACGGAAGGTCGCACCACCCTCCGAGTTATTTTCCGCGGTGACGTGCCCCCGGTGCAGTTCGATGATGGAGCGCACCATGGCGAGGCCCAGTCCCATGCCGTGCTCCTTGGTGGTAAAAAAGGAATCGAAAATGCGGGGCAGTCGCTCGGGCGGAATCCCGTGGCCCGTATCGGCGACGCTGACCTCCACGGTACGACCGCTGTCATTCGACGAGCGAATCCGCAGGCAGCGATTTTCCGCCGCGGTCGTATTCATTGCATCCATGCCGTTGAGGATCAGATTCAGCATCACCTGTTGCATCTGGATGCGATCGCCGAGAAGCCCCGGCGGAGTCTCCGCGATTTCACTCACGAGCTTCACCCCGCGCCGCAGCGCATCCGGGCGGATCAAGGAAAGCACTTCCCCCACGATGACCTGAAGGTCGAGCGGGTGGGCTTCGTGCTTCCGTTTCGAAACTAGGGCCCGGACGCCTTTGATCACCTCGCTGGCTCGCAGGTCGTCCTTGCGAATGTCGCTCAGAATCGCCCGCACCTGGTCGAGCGGCGGAGTCGGCTGATTCAGCATCATTTCCGCGGCTTCCGCATTGCTCAGGATCGCACCGAGCGGCTGATTGATCTCGTGCGCGATGGAGGCCGTAAGCTCGCCGATGAGGGCGAGCCGCGTGGCGTGAGCCACACTCTGCCATGCTTCGTCCACTCGCTTCCGCTCCGTGATGTCCTGGATGATGCCGAGATAGCAGGGCTCGCCACCGGGATTGATCAGTTCGCACGATACGCTGACCCAGCAGGGCGTGCCATCTCCCCGGTGCAACTGCAACTCCTGGTTGCGCAACGCGATCCCGCCTTCGATGGCCATGCGGATGCGTTCGTGCTCTGCGGCAGAGGTGCAGATCCCCAGTTCAGTTGCCGTGCGACCGATCGCGTCCCCGTGCGAAATCCGAAACAGATCCTCCCAGCGCTCATTCACATCCACAAACTGATCATCTTTCACTCGATTGATGCTGATGGCATTTGGGCTGGCATGGAATGCGCCGGCGAATTTTTCCTCGGATTGCCGCAGGGCTTCCTGGGCTTGCCGCCGGTCGGTGATGTCGCGGCCGATGCCTTGTAATTCTTGAAGCTCACCCTGCTCGTTATAAGTCGGATAATCATCCCACTGCATCCAGCCGATGCTGCCATCCGGGCGCAATACCTGGTGCTCTAGCGTGGTTCCCTGCTTCGTCTCGATCATCTCTCGTGTCGTCTGTAACACCGCGGGATGAGATTCCTCCGGGATCAGCACCAGAAAACTGCGACCGAGAAGCTCCTCGCGTTTTTTGCCGAAGAAGCGGCAATACGCTTCATTGGCGAAGGTGAGAGTCGTATCCGCTTTGTAGCGGCAGACCAATTCCGTCTGGCTCTCCACCACAGCGCGATAGCGTTCCTCGTTCAATCGGAGATTCTCGGAAAAATGCTGGCGTTCCTCCGACAGCGTGGCCAGGGCCAGCACCGGCACCCCCACAATGCAGAGAAACAGTTGCACTCCAAGCACACTCTCCGAAATGGATCGCGTCATGAAAACGCCGTGGCCATGAGCCGTGGACCAAATGGCAAAGCACGCCACGATGAAAAGCATGCTCGCTGCCCCGCGCTGCCCAAAGCGCACCGCCGCCCAGAGGAGAAATGGCAAGGGCGCATAGACCAGGGCAGTGGCGCGGACGGCGCTTTGTGTATCGACGCCAAACGCCAGCCAGGATGTCACTCCCACACCCA
>JBGGMZ010000528.1:0-3231 GCA_041287745.1 Chthoniobacter sp.
AACTACGCAGTTCGCATCTTGCCCGCGCTCGCCGTGAGCGCCTACCTAGCCAAATGGCTAATTCTTTCTTCGCCGATTCGGTGTAGGCTCGGGGTCTGCCATTGTTTCCCCGAATTCTCCTTCTCACTTTTTTTCTCATTACGCGCGTGGTCGGTGCGGTGGAACCGTTCACTTCGATCTCTCGCGTGCGCGCCCTGTCACCGGAGCAAGCGGCGCAAAGCTTGCCGGTTTCGATCGAGGCCATCGTGAGTTATTGCGACCCTCCCCGGCCCAGCCTGTTGTTGCACGATGGCCGTGAAGGCATCTTCGTGACGCTTACGGACGATCCCAAAGAGCGGCCGAAATATGCCACTGGTATGCGGGTGCGCATCGAAGGGGTGACGCAGCCGGGTGGGTTTCTTCCCATCATCGAGGGACGGCACATCGCCGTCTTAGGCGAGGGAAAACTGCCCGAGCCTCTGCATATCGACAGCGGCGATCTTTTTTCTCCGGAGCTTGACTGCCAATGGGTTCAGGTGCCGGCCACGATTACCGGTGTGGAGAATTCCGATGAAGTCGTGTTGGTGGCGGAAATCGCCGGGTGGAGCGTCAAGCTGCTCCTGCCGCACAAGGAGAACAGTCTCGATCGCGCCACCACGCTGCTGCAGCGGCCGGTGATTGTGCGCGGGGTGCTGGGCAGCGTTTTCAACGGACACCGACAGTTGACCGCGCGCCATTTCTTCGTGCCGTCGTTTGCCCTCATCACTCCAGCGGAGAGCAGCCAGTCCGAAGAAGAACCGGAACTCCGTGCGGTCAATGAACTGCTGCGCAGCAACGCGACGTCGCGCTCACGCGTGCGGGTGCGCGGAGTCGTGACTCACAACGGGAGCGATGGCCTCTACCTGCGGAGCGACGACGGCAGCGTGCTCGTCCGCACGACGGATACCAGTGACTATACGCCGGGTTCCGTCGTGGAGGCGGAAGGTTTCGCCGCGGTGGCGCCGTTCCGTCCCATCTTCCGCGCGACCAAGATCACGACCCTGAGCCACACCGCGCCGCCGGCGCCGAAGCCACTCGACCTTTCGCGGGACGAGATCTTCCGTCAACAAGCGGAACTCGTGACGGTGGATGCGGAATTTCTCACGCGGCGCGATGGGCCGGCAGGGGACGTGATCTTGCAGTGCCGCACGGACAAGTGGTTCTTCGAAGCGCTGCTCGCCGATAGCGAAGTTCTGCCGCCGGATCTCGCCGCCAATGACAAGGTGCGACTCACCGGCATCTGCGAACTCACTACCACGCGTTCATTGCCTTTTGCCTCGGCGGTGGACGGATTCCGTCTCCACTTGCAGAAGCAAAATGGCATCGCGATCCTGCAACGGGCGCCGTGGTGGACGCTGCGCCGGCTGTTTTGGGCTTTGGCCTTTATCGCGGGTTTGGCGCTGGCGGCAATTGTCTGGGTGGCGCTGCTCCGGAGACGGGTCGCGGAGCAGACAAAGACGATCGCCACGCAGATCGAGCGCGCGGTGATCAAGGATGAGCGGCAGCGCATTGCGCGCGAATTGCACGACACGATCGAACAGGAACTGGCCGGGCTTTCCGTCCAGCTGCGGAATGCGCGTCAGCGCCTCCTGAATTTGCCGGAGCAGGCAGGCACGGCCATCGAACTGGCGGAGCGAATGCTGCGCCATTGCCGCGAAGAAGCGCGCACGTCGATCCGCGATCTGCGCAGCGTGGCGCTGGAGCAGCGCGGTCTGCCGGGAGCGCTCGAAGAAACGCTGGCGCCGCTGGTCGAAGGCAGCGGAGCGCGGCTTTCCTTCGAGGCGGAGGGACACCCGCACGGTCTTCCCGGCCCGATGGAAATCCACATTCTGCGCATGGCCCAACAAGCGGTAGCCAACGCCGTGCAGCACGCGGCACCGAAGGAGATTCGCGTCCGCCTGGAATACACAACCGAAGCCGTGACGCTGGAGGTGCGCGACGACGGCCGGGGCTTTGACCCGGCGGCGCCGGCGCCGCGCGGGCACTTCGGCATCCTCGGTATTCGGGAGCGGGCCAACAAGATTCACGCGGCGCTTAGCCTGGACAGCGCTCCCGGTGCCGGAACGACGATTCGCGCGGTCGTGCCGATCACCACCGTCGCGGCGAAGGGCAACGGTCACGCCAACGGAACCACTTTATGAAACGAAAAATTCGCGTTTTGATCGTCGACGATCATGCCATGATGCGACTTGGTCTCGTGGAGGCGATCGCCGGCGAGCGGGATCTGACGCTGGTCGGTGAGGCGGCCAACGGTCGGCAATGTCTCGAGCAGTACCGCAAACATCAACCCGACGTGGTGACGATGGATTTTCGTCTGCCCGGAGCCGACGGAGCGGAGAGCACGGCGCATTTGCGTGCGGAGTTTCCGGACGCGCGTGTCGTCGTCCTTTCGGTCTTCGAGGGGGAAGAGGATATCTGGCGGGCGGTCGAAGCCGGGGCCATGGGCTATGTCTCGAAATCCGCGGAAGTGGAGGAAGTCCTCGAGGCCGTTCGTTGTGTCGTGAGAGGCAAGACCTATTTCCCCGCGCCGATCGCCACGAAGCTCGCCTCCCGCCGGACGCGCGATGCGCTCACTCCACGCGAACACCAGGTGCTGCACCACGTCGTCGCCGGCCTGAGCAACAAAGAAATTGCCGCTACTTTGCATATGTCGGAAGCAACGGTGAAACTGCATATCTCCAATACGCTTGCGAAGCTGCACGTCGCCGACCGCACGCAGGCGGCCATCGTTGCTGTGCAACGAGGGATCATCCATTTGGATACCTAGGGCATCCCCACCGCGTGCTGGTCGACAGCGCTACGGCCGGAATGTCCTCACACGTCCCGTGATCGGCTCGACCAATGCGGTGAAGTAGTTATCCGGAATGCCGGTGGCGGCGTTCTTGGGCGCATTCTCGAGATACAAGGTCAGAAACCATCTGCCGTTTGGCGGGTCGACGGGGGTGAGATTCGTACCTCCCGTGGAGCGAAAAAGAAAACTGATGTAAGTGCTCGGAGTGTTGCTGCCAGGCAGGACCTCTTGTCCTTTCATCAGCCCGGCACGCTGACCACCATAATCCAGCAGGGTAGAGTATTGAGCATCGGGAGATATGATCACCGGCTCCGGTAGATAGCGGACGGCGCTGAGAGGCTGGGCGGCGGCAGCGTTTTGCGCAAAGGGGAGGAAGGAACGGAAAGCACGGAACTGCAGGTCGCTCGCATCGGATTTCGACG
>JBGGMZ010000529.1:0-26068 GCA_041287745.1 Chthoniobacter sp.
ATGGCGGGGAGAAAAATGTGGGGGAACATAGGCGCTTGTGTCAATTCATCCGCCCCGGCGTATCTTGGAAAGATTCAAAGCGGATCGTCTCCTTGGCCCGCCCGGCGATCGTGTCATAATGGGTGTTTGAGATTGTCTGAACGCTCCCCGTCCGGCAATCCCGCCAGACAACGGACACCCCACCAACGCCCACTTTGCATGACTGAACCCCGCCCCTTTCGCGCCGCTGGCCGCCTGGTCGACTTCATGCGACAGGCAGATGAACCTGGTCTGATTAATCTTGCTGCCGGTGTACCCGGCCTCGATTCGCTGCCCACCGAGGAACTGCAGGCCGCCTTCACTCGCGCCTTTGCCCACGACGGCGCGAAGATGTTTGCCTATCACCATCCTGAGGGCGACCACGCGCTACGCGAGCTGCTCGCGGCGCGCTTGCGGAAGCGCGGCGCCAATGTGCGCGGGCCGGAGCTCGTCACCGTCACGGGCTGTACCCAGGGCGTGCAGTTGCTCATTTCCATTCTGATCAAGCCGGGCGATATCGTCGCAGTCGAGGCGCCCGCTTACTACGGCATGCTCGAGGTCCTGAGCGTGGCCGGCGCGCGTGTGCTGCCACTGCCCATCACCGGCCCCGATGGCATGGACCTCGATGCCACGGAAGAATTGCTCGCCCGCTGGAAGCCCCGCGCGCTCATCGTCTGCGCCGCGCTCTCGAATCCCTCCGGCGTGACCATCCCGGAATCCAAACGCCCGCGCCTCGTGGAAATCTGCCGCAACAATGGAGTGCGCCTCATCGAGGACGACATCTACGGCGAACTCATCGAGGACGGTGTCCCGAAGAGCCTGCTCGCTTGGGATGACGGCTCGACCGTGAGCTACGTCTCCAGCTTTTCGAAAAGCGTGTCACCCGGGCTCCGCGCCGGCGTGTGTGTGCCCGGCACGCTCTACGAAGATTTCGCCGCGCGGAAGTGCCAGCAGGATCTGCACAGTGCAGTCGTTTCTGAAGTCGCCCTGCGTGAATTTCTCGCCGCCGATGCGTTGGACAAGCACCTTGAAAAACTGCGTCCTCGCAATGCCCATCGCCGCGCGCTCGCCCTCGACGCCATCGCGCGCGAATTCCCGAAAGGCACCCGCGCCAATCCACCCCGTGGCGGTTATATGCTATGGGCGGAACTCCCGCATCAGGTCGACCTCGCGAAGGTCCGCGAAACTGCGCGCAAGGAACGGATCGTCTTCGGCGCCGGCCCGGTCTTTTACACCGAGCCGCAAGCGACCAGCAGCCTGCGCTTGAATTGCGCAAAAGCCAGCGAGGCGGAACTCGTCAGCGGTCTCGAAACGTTGGGCGCGATCCTCTGCGCCGCAGGATAGCAGGAAACGGAAAACACGAATGGCACGGATCTCTTCGATCCGTGCCATCCGTGGTTTGAAAGATAGGTGATGAGAGCCAGCGCTTACTTCAGCACTGCATTCCACTTGTCGAGCTGCGCCTTTTGGGCGGTGAAAAGCTCGTCCGTAGGATCGAGAATCTCGATGGTTTGGATCGCATCGCCTTGCTTGATCGCGTTCACCACGTCCTGACCCTTGGTCACTTCGCCGAAGACCGCGTGCTTGCCGTCGAGCCACGGGCAAGGCACGTGGGTCACGAAAAACTGGCTGCCATTGGTGCCGGGGCCGGCATTGGCCATGGAAAACAGGCCGGGCTTGGTGTGCTTGAGCGAGGGATGGATCTCGTCGCCGAACTTGTAGCCCGGGCCACCCGAGCCGGTGCCGGTCGGGTCGCCGCCCTGGATCATGAAATCCGGGATCACGCGATGGAACTTGATCCCATTGTAATAGCCGCGCTTGGCGAGGTTCAGAAAGTTGGCCGCCGTCATCGGCACTTTTGAGGCGAAGATGGTGCCTTCGATGTTGCCGCGGGACGTTTTGAGGATCAGGCGAATGTCGTTCATATAGGGGCGGCGACGATGCTTCCGCTCCGGCCAGTTGGCAAATAGTTTTGCAATCCGCTGCCCTCAGCGGCCTCGCCTATTTTCGGTTTTCGAAATCCAGGAACGCCTCAGGAAATGCGTAAACGCGACCCTCTTTCAAAGTAGCTAGGAAGCGGGACACCTCCCGGGTGCTCCCCGGGCTGCCAATATAGAAATGCCGGCCACGCGCGGTGACGAATCGGATCGAGCAAGGAGAGCGCTCGTCGATTCGGGCGGTGCAATGCGACATCGTTTCGATCGCCGCCGCGTTGTCGTAGCCGGGCATATCGGGCTTGCCCCCGGCAGCCAGCGCAGACCCGGCGAAAAGAAGCTCACTGGCGACAAGGAAGCGTTGAAATCGCAGCATAGATTATCCATAATACGGTCCGCATGGATATGTCCTTAGGCATGTGGCCAAGGGTTTGCGCCCGACGCGCACTCCTTTCAGTTCCCGTGGCGCGACATAGGCAGCGAAAAAAGTGACAGCCCCCGACCGATCCCAACCGCCCCCGCTCCCCCCGCCTCCACCGGTGGCAGAGCCGGCGCATCCACGATCCCGCCACCGGCGCTCACGCCACGGTTCCGTCCTACGAGGACGCATCTATCTCACCCTCTTCTGGTTTCTACTCCATGGGTATCACCTGCTGGGATACTTGAGTACTCCGGAATACGCGAAACGGGGCTACGCCAAATTGGAAGCGCCCATGGCCATCATCATGACGAGCTTGTTCGTCGGCGTTTTTTGCCGCCAGTCATGGGCGCGCTATTTATTACTCTTCCTCCTTTTGTACAGGCTCGGGTGTACTTTGGTTTTCGTGCCTACCCAAACTGAGCAGATGCTGCAAAACCCATTGGTGGCCATCGACGTGTTATTTTACCCGGTGCTCGCCGGCTGTATCATCTGGGGCATCATGTGCATCCCCAGCATCCGCCGGCTGGTCTCGCGCACTTACGCGTAGGTCAAGATCGCATTCATTTCGCCTCCGTGTTTTTCCGCGTGACAGCACCGGAGGGCCGCGCTGATGTTCCCCGCATGAAGCTGCCCCTCTTTTCATTCCTCGCCGCCTGCGCCCTCGGCGCCCTCGCGTTCACGCCCACGTCCGCCAGCGCCGCGGACAAGGAAGTCGCCGTGCTCAAGACCTCGCAGGGCGAAATGGTCATCGAGTTCTGGCCCGACGTCGCGCCGAAGACGGTCGCGAACTTCATCAAGCTTGCGAAGTCCGGCTTCTACGATGGCACGGCGTTTCACCGGATCGTCGATGGCTTCATGATCCAGGGCGGCGATCCGCTCACCAAGGATCCGAGCATGGAAGCGCGCTGGGGCACGGGTCACGCCGATGAGCGCATCAAGGCGGAATTCAACGACCGCAACCATGTATTCGGCGTCATCTCCATGGCGCGTTCGGCGGATCCAGATTCGGCAAGCTCGCAATTCTTCATCTGCCTCGGGCCGACCGCGCAGCTGGACGGCAAATACACGGCCTTTGGCAAATTGATCAAAGGCGAGGCAACGCTGCGCAAGCTCGGCAAGACGCCCGTGGCCATGAGCCCGAATGGCGAGCCTAGCAAGCCGACGAGTCGCGTGCCGCTGGAAAGCGTCAAGATTGTGCCGGCCGATTCAGTCAAATAATGAGCGGCACTATCTCGCTTCGCTCGGTTGTGCCGGCCGATTCAGCCAAGTAGCCGGATTTCGGATTTCCAATTTCGGACGTAGGAGACCCGGGGCAAAGTCCGCGCGGTTGGCCGGACAGCATCGCCAATCGCTTTAAGCGAGCGAAAACATCCGAATTCCGAAAGCCGAAATTCTCAATTTGGCGGGTTGCAATCCGCGCGGCCCGTCACACACTTTTCACGCAAGAACGCTTCGCTTGTGCGTCGCGTGACGCATCCTTTTTTCCCTTCGCATGCCGTCTTCCAAAGTTACCCTAGCTCTCGTCCAAATGCGCTGCTCCGTGGAGCCGCAGGAAAATCTCGCCAAGGCCCTGGCCAAGGTGAGCGAAGCCGCCGACCGCGGCGCGCAGATCGTGTGTCTGCAAGAGCTCTTCACCTCGCAATACTTCTGCCAGGTGGAGGATCACAAATACTTCCAGCTCGCCGAGGAAATCCCTGGGCCGAGCACCGACGCCCTGTGCCACCTGGCCAAGGAACGCGGGGTGGTCATCGTTGCCTCGCTTTTTGAGAAGCGCAGCGCCGGCCTCTATCACAACACTGCGGCGGTCATCGATGCCGATGGCAAGTACCTCGGCAAGTATCGCAAGATGCACATCCCGGACGACCCGCTCTACTACGAGAAGTTTTACTTCACGCCGGGGGACCTCGGTTTCCGCGCCTGGCAGACGCGCTATGGCCGCATCGGCGTGTGCGTGTGCTGGGACCAGTGGTACCCGGAATCCGCGCGGCTCACCGCGCTGGCCGGCGCGCAGATCCTCTTTTTTCCCACAGCCATCGGCTGGCACCCCGGCGAGAAGGAGCAGTATGGCACGCGCCAGCACAGCTCATGGGAGACGATCCAACGCTCCCACGCCATCGCCAACGGCTGCTACGTGGCCGTGCCAAACCGGGTGGGCCACGAGGCGCCCGATGGCGGCCCGGGCATCGAATTCTGGGGCCAGAGTTTCGTCGCCGATCCGGCCGGGCAGATCGTGGCCAAGGCCTCGGTCAGCGAGGAAGAGATCCTACTCGTGGAAGCCGATCTCGACGTCGTCGAAACCCAACGCACGCACTGGCCTTTTTTCCGCGACCGCCGCATAGACGCTTACGGCGACATTCAAAAGCGATTCATCGACTGACCTATGAGCGCGCACACTGAGCACCACGCCACGCATTCGCACACTTCCACGCCCGCCTCACTGGGTTACCGCATGCCCGCCGAATGGGAGCCGCACGAGGCCACCTGGCTCTCGTGGCCGCGGCCGGACGGCATCAGCTTTCCCGATTCGTACGAGAAGGTCACGCCCACGCTCGCCGCGATGGTCCACGCCCTGGCGGGATCGGAAAAGGTGAACATCAACGTATGCGATGCGGAGCACGAGGCACTCGTGCGCAAGCACCTGGCGAAAGCGCGCGCGAAGATCGATCACGTCACGTTTTACCACATCCCCACCAATGAACCGTGGTGCCGCGATCACGGCCCGATCTACCTCACGCGTGCCGAGGAACCGCGCATCGCCATCGTCGACTGGGATTACAATGCGTGGGGCTGGAAGTATCCGCCGTTCGATTTCGATGACGACGTGCCGAAGCGAATCGCTGAGCACCAGAAGCTGCCCATTTATTTCCCAAAAATGGTGCTCGAGGGCGGTTCGATCGACGTGAATGGCGCCGGTACCCTGCTCACGACCAAGTCCTGCCTGCTCAACCCGAATCGCAATCCCGATCTCTCGCAAAAAGACATCGAGCAGCGCCTGCGCGATTACCTCGGCGTGAAAAACATCCTTTGGCTTGGCGATGGCATCGAAGGCGACGATACCGACGGGCATGTGGATGATATCACGCGTTTCGTCGGCGGGAGCACGGTCGTGACGGTAGTGGAAGAGGACGAGAACGATCACAACCACGAGCCGCTCCAGCAGAACCTGGAGGCCCTGCAAGCCATGGAAGCCGAGGACGGC
The DNA here is from genome assembly GCA_041287745.1 of Chthoniobacter sp. Lineage (GTDB taxonomy): Bacteria > Verrucomicrobiota > Verrucomicrobiia > Chthoniobacterales > Chthoniobacteraceae > Chthoniobacter. The sequence goes on from JBGGMZ010000529.1 coordinate 5,573, forward strand.
ACCCCGCTCGAGGTGCTCACCCTGCCCATGCCGCGCAAGATCGTGCGCGACGGGCAGCGCCTCCCGGCCAGCTACGCCAATTTCTACATCGGCAACAAGGTGATCCTGCTGCCGGTCTTCGCCGACGCCCACGACCGATGGGCGGTGGCGGTCCTGCAGAAGGCCTTTCCCAAGAGGAAAGTAGTGCCGATCGATTGTCGGGAGTTGATTTGGGGCTTGGGGGCATTCCATTGTCTCACCCAGCAACAGCCCCTTCTCTCTCCATGAATCGATTGCTCCTCGCCGCTGCCATCGCCTGCGTGCTCGCTGCACCTGCACTGGCCGAGTCGCTGGATCCGCTGTTTGCAACCGACAGTTTGTGGACGCAAAAGCAGGACGACTTCATGAAAAGTGCGGGGAAGCTCGGTTACGAATGGACTTCCAACACCAAGGACTCGGCCCGAACGGCGCGACCGCGCGGCTCCGAGGCGAACGTCTCCGGTGGCATCACGGTCTTCGGCCTGCCGGTGATCGAGAGCGTGGTGCGCTTCGATGGCGACAAGCTGGCGGCGGTGACGGTGGTCCTTTACGCCCGCGGCGATGTCGGCGACTGGACCGAGCAGCAGTTCGACGGACTGGTGCGTAGCGCCGCAGATTCGATTTCCAAGGGCACTGGGGCCAAGTTCGCCGTGCGGGGCAAGGACATGTCCAGCGCCGTGCACGCCGAAGGGCTCACCTGGACAACGGATAAGGCTCGCTACCTTCTCGAGTACAGCAAGACGAAGGCGCTCCCCACACGCAATATCCCATTCCGTGCGGAATTCGTTCGCCTCGAAGTCTCGGCGCCGGAGAAAAAAGTCAGCCTGCTGGCCTCGGCCACCAACACGCAGCGCGCGAAGTTTTCCGGCCCGGCCCACGTGAAGCGCGATGGCACCACGGGCGATGTATGGCTCGGCGATGTGCCCATGGTGGACCAGGGCGAGAAGGGTTACTGCGTGGTGGCCGCCACAGAGCGCGTGATGCGCTACTACGGTGACAAGGTGGATGCTAACGAACTCGCCCAGGTGGCGAATACCAATACCTCCGGCGGCACGAGCAGCGATGCCATGGTCGATGCGCTCAAGAAGCTGAGTGCGCGTCTGAAGGTGCGCGTGCGTGAAGTCGAGAAATTCGACATCAAGGAGATCCTCGCCCTCATCGCCGAATACAATCGCACTGCCAAAAAGGACAAGAAGCCGCCGCTTTCCGATCAAGGCCACATGATCGACGTCGGCGCGATGTACCGCGAGATGGACACCGACGTTCTGCGCGAAGTGCGGACCAAGAATAAGTCCGACCTTCATCGTTTCGAGCGTTCGATCCAGGCCCATATCGATCAAGGGGTGCCGTTGCTCTGGACCGTGATGCTCGGCAAGGTGCCCGAACCCGGCATCCCGCAAAATGCCGGTGGCCACATGCGCCTGATCATCGGCTACAACAGCGCGAAGGAAGAAGTTCTCTTCTCGGATTCCTGGGGCTCCGGCCACGAGTTGAAGCGGATGAAATCCGAGGATGCCTGGACGATGACCACTGGCACGATGTCGATCGAGCCGCTCTGAGGCGGGGTAGACTCAACAGAAGGTGCAACGCCACATCCGGTCGCGTCGCGATGGATTTGGGTTAGTTAGAATTGATCGACAACGCGGCTCCCGCAGCGCGATAGCCTATCTGCACGCCCACTTTTATGCCCCAGATAAATGCTATACGTCCGCTGTCCGTTTGGATGGTTCTCCTCGGAATGCTGCTTTCCATCCACGCCCTCCGTGCAGCGGACCGGGTTCGCACGGCGCCGGCGCCGCAGGGCGAACCGCTTTCGACGCAATTCAAGGTGAGTGTGGAGCAGACGAATGTGCCCGTGTATCTGGCGCGGGTCTGTTCGCTCTCCGCGGAAGAGCGGAAGCACCTCGGCCCCTCCTTGGAAAATCAGACGACGACCACTTCCTTCGCCTCGTTCGACCTGGGCGGCCCGGCCCGGGTCAACGTCGCCTGCACTGATGAAGTGAAGAACGTTACCGTCCTGCCTTCCGCGCGCGGACTTCGGGCGACGATCATCGGCAAAACTTTCTCCTTCACCGTGGATAAGCCGGGACCGCTAACAATCGAGGTCAACGGCGATGCGATTCACGCGCTGCATCTCTTCGTCGATCCGGTGGAGAAGGATCAGCCGAATCCCACAGACCCGAATGTCGTTTATTTCGGACCGGGTGTGCACCACGTGCAGAGTGTGGCAGTCAATTCGGGACAGACAGTTTACGTTGCCGCTGGCGCGGTAGTGTATGGGGACGGCGGCGGGGACAATCCGAAAGCGCCGATCTTTCGCCTGCAGGGCTCGAACATTACGCTGCGCGGACGGGGCATCATCGACTGCAGCCTTTGCCCCTTGCACACGCGATCAATCGTCGGCGTCACGGGCAGCCATATCCGCATGGAGGGCGTGACATTGCGCGATTCCAGCGGCTTCACACTCCCGGTGCGGCGTTCGGATGACGTGAAGATCGACAACGTGAAGGTCTTCGGATGGCGGGGAAACTCCGATGGCATGGACATTTGCAACAGCCGCCAGGTGGAAATCACGGGCTGTTTCCTGCGCACCTTCGACGACCTCATCGTGCTGAAGACGGACAAGGGCCAGGGCGAGCTGCGCGACGTGACCGTGAAGAACTGCGTGCTGTGGAATGAATTTGCCCACGCACTCAGCCTCGGTGCGGAGCTTCGCGAACCGCTGACCAATGTGCTCTTTTCCGACTGCGACATCATTCGCGACAAGGGCCGCGAGTGGCTGTTGAGGGTCTACCACTGCGACGCAGCGCCGGTGAAGAATGTGACGTTCGAACGCATCCGCATCGAAGAAAGCCGGCGGCTGATGTCGGTCTGGATCGGCAAAGCAGTCTGGAGCAAGCAGGACGAACGTGGACACGTGGATGGCGTCACATTCCGTAATATCCAGTCCGCTGCGCCCGCGGTCGGCGGGCCATTGGCCGATCTCGTCGGATTCGATGCGGAGCATGCGGTCCACGGGGTGCGGTTTGAGAATGTGACCGTGGGGAACCGGCCTCTGAAGCAGGGAGATGTCCGGCAGAACCCATTCGTCAGCGATGTGTCGGTTTCGCCCTGAGGGGGCGCCGCGTTTTCGGAGTGGCCGACGCCCGGCATCTAGGGCATGAAGCTCTTTCCCGCACCTTTCCCCCTCGCATGGCCACGCCCCCCTACCCCCAGGCCGACAGTCGCGTCTCATCACCGGAGACCGCGATCTCACGCAAGGCCGTCTACCGCAAGGTGACCCTGCGGCTCATTCCGTTTCTCTTTCTCTGCTACATTCTCTCCTACGTAGATCGCGTGAATGTGAGCTTTGCGAAGCTGCAGATGCAGCACGACCTCGGGATGACGGAGAAGATGTTCGGCCTGGGCATGGGCATCTTTTTCATCGGCTATTTCATTTGGGAAGTGCCCAGCAATCTCATGCTGCAAAAGCTCGGCGCGCGCCGATGGATCGGGCCGATCATGATCGTGTGGGGCGTAGTCTCTTCGCTGACCATGTTCGCCAAGACGCCCGCGCTTTTTTACACGCTGCGGTTTATCCTCGGCACGATCGAGTCCGGCTTTTTTCCCGGGGTGGTACTCTATCTCACCTTTTGGTTTCCGCGCACCCACCTCGCCAAGACGATTTCGATGTTCATGAGCGCCATCGCATTGTCCGGCGCTTTCGGCAGTCCCTTCTCAGGATGGATCATGGCCAGGATGGGCACGACTGGCGGACTGGCAAACTGGCAGTGGCTCTTTCTCCTAGAGGGGCTCCCCTCCGCCATCGTGGGCATCGTGGCGATGTATTACCTCGACGATGGCCCGAAGACCGCGAAGTGGCTGAGCACTGCGGAACAGCAAGTATTGGTCGACGCTCTTGCGGAAGAAGAAGCTTTGAAACGCAGCCAGGGTGGCTCACGCCACAGCATCGCCGACGCATTTCGCAGTCCGCAGGTGTGGTGGTTTTGTCTCGTCTATTTCGGCATGGTCGTGGGGAATTATTTTGTCGGATTCTGGATGCCGGAACTCATCAAGACCGGTGTCACGACCGATCCGTGGAAGATCGGCCTGATATCGGTGATTCCGTGGAGCGTGGGCGCCGCGACGATGATCTGGTTTGGCCATCACTCCGATGTCACCGGCGAGCGTCGCTGGCATCTCACGATCGCGCTGCTGGTCTCTGCGGTGTTCGTGTTCCTCAGCGGCTTTCGCGGCCTTCCGCCCGCGCTGGGCATTGCGATACTCGCCTTTGCGGTCGCAGGCATCATGTGCAGCATTTCTACTTTTTGGGCTCTGCCGACGAGCATGCTCTCCGGCGCCGCCGCAGCTGCGGGCCTCGCGTGGATCAACTCGGTCGGGAATCTCGGCGGTTTCGTCAGCCCCTACGCCGTCGGCTACATCCGCGACCACAGCACCAATCCCCTGCACCCCGTGCTCCTGGTCTCTGCCTGCTGCCTCATCTCCGCCGCTGCGGTGCTGCTATCGACCCGGAAGAATCGTGCGGAAAATCCCGCCGCCGACAAAGCGGGCGCGCTCACCTAGCTGGCGCTCGATGCGGATCACCTCGTTCCATTTCGCCATGCGTTCACTGCGCGAGAAGGAGCCGACTTTGAGTTGCCCGGCATCGGCCGCCACGGCGAGGTGTGAGATGAATGCGTCTTCCGTTTCACCCGAGCGCGCGGATACCACCGGCAGCCAGCCGGCCCGCTGCGTGAGTTGAATTGCGCGCATCGTTTCCGTCACGGTGCCGATCTGGTTGAGCTTGATGAGCACCGCATTGGCGAGACGCTTTTCGATGCCGACCTGGATGCGCTGGATGTTCGTGGTGAAGAGGTCGTCACCGATGATCTGGATCCGCTGTCCAAGCTTTTGGAAAATCATCTGCCAGCCGTCCCAGTCCGTGTCCGCCATGGGATCTTCGATGGAAATGATCGGATAACGCGCACACCAGTCCTCGAGGAGCCCGGCAAACTCCGCAGTGGAGAATTCACGCTGCTCCAGATTGAAGCGGTAGCGGCCCGTTCCCTCGTCAAAGAGATCGCTCGCGGCGACATCCAGCGAGATCGCCGCGTCGCGCCCGGGCTCATATCCCGCCGCTTCGATTGCCTCGACTAGCAGCTGCAACGCCTCTTCATTCGAGGCAAAATCGGGCCAGTAGCCGCCTTCATCCGCCACCCCGAAATAACGCCCCCGCCGTTTCATGATATCGCCCGCTGCGTGATAGACATTGTGCGTGATCTCCATCACCTCCGCATAGCTGCGCGCGCCCACGGCGATCAGCAGATAGTCCTGCACATCGGTCCGCCAGTGGGCGTGCGCACCACCTCCGGTGATCTGGATTTCCGGCAGCGGCAGCAGATTCCCCTGCCCGAGATAGGCGAAGAGCGGCTCGCCCCGCGCCTGCGCCGCGGCCTGCGCTGCCGCCATGGATACGGAGAGAATGGCATTGGCCCCGAGCCGGCTTTTGTTCGGCGTGCCGTCGAGAGCAATCATGGTTTCATCCAGCGCGTGCTGGTCGAACACATCGCATCCGCATAAGGCGGGCCCGATGATTTCATTCACGTTCTGGATCGCTTGAAACACCGACTTGCCACGGAAGCGCTTCGGATCACGATCGCGCAGCTCCAGCGCCTCAAACTGGCCGGTGGAAGCGCCCGACGGCACCACCCCGCGCCCGCGCACGCCATCGGCCAATGCGACTTCGGCTTCGATGGTGGGATTTCCGCGAGAGTCGTAAACTTGGTAAGCGGAGATGGAAGCGATTTTCATTTTGTAAATTCGGCGAGGCGATCAAACCATGCATCAGCGACCGTGGCCACCGAAGCCGGTTCCGCCGGAAGCTCGTGCAGGACGAAGCGGCGCACAAAATCCTGGCGACATGGATCGAGATACTCGACCGGCGATTTTCCGTCCACCCGCGCGAGCAGGAGCATGAGCAAAAGGCGACTCACCCGGGCATCCAGCTCCGGCGTGGGCCACAGGCCCTGGTATGCGGACCAAAACGAATCGATCATCCCCCTCATACCAAGGGCCCGCGGCGCGTGGAGTAGCGCTTTGAGGAAGAAATGATTCAACATGAAAGCCAGGTCGAACGCGGGGTCGCCATACCAGGCGACTTCGCAGTCCAGCAGCACCAACCGCTCAGGAGTGACGAGGATATTCTTCGGACTGAAATCACCATGCACCAAACATTCACGAGTGGATCCCAGTCGTTCCGCCTCTGCTTCGAACAGCGAACGCAATACAGGATGCTTCGCTCCGGTAGCCAGCAAGTAGGGCTCGATGCGGAGTTGGAAGAAGTTCGGAGTGGTGTCGAAGTTACGCGCGGCCTCGGCGTCGCCAGCCGAATGCCGATGAATCTCCGCCAGCAATTCCCCCGCTCGCCGGGCGAATTCCACCTTGGCATGTCCATCGAGCAGCAGTTGTTTCCAGTTACGGAAATCGCCGCCGAGATACTCCATCGCGAAGTAGTTGCCGGTCGCCCCGCCCTCTCGCAAGGCTGGGACCGCGTCTGGAAGAAACCGGGCTACATAACGGATGAATTCCCGCTCATACCGATTGCGGTTCACATCGGCAAACCAGTCCGCCTTCACCCGCAGCTTGGCCAGCGCGCGCTTCACCACAAAACGCTCCGCGCCGTCCTCTACCAGATAGATTTCACAGGACACACCGCCGACGAGCGGCACCAGGCGCGCATCGGCATCACAAACGACGCCATCGCACCGGAGCAGTCGCAGGAATTCGGCAGATTCGTTCATCGCAGGGGGAAGAACCCTCAGCATCCGACGAACCGCACCGTGAAAGCAAGAAGGGCAAACTACGCGTTCGCGTGACGCTTACCGAGTGGCCCGCACAAAGGTCTGCAGCCCGCTCTCATGCCGCTCGAATTCAATCCGCGTCCAACGCCGATCACCAAGCAAGCGCTCCAGGTCGCGCTGGCTCCGGTAGTGACTGTGCAACTCGAAGGAGCGCAGCAGCGCGTCCGATTTGCCATCGAAGGCGGTGGCACTGGTGAAGAAGACGCCACCCGGCGCGAGTGCCTCGAAGACATTAGCGTAGAATGTGGCGAGATCGTCATCGCCCAGGAACTCGCCGAGGCCGGTGCTGGAGATGAAGTGGTATGGTCTTTCGGTGTAGGAGGCCGACTTCAGCGCATTCCCTGGAAAAATCCGAGCCCCACGCAGCGCGGATCCCGCAAGGAAATTTCCCGCCGCCGCGCAGACCGTTGGGTCGAGATCCATGCCACTGTACTCCACCCGCCGCAAGCGCTCCGGATGCTCAGCCTTCAATCTCTCGGCGAAATCGAAGACATCCCGCGGGATTCCGCAAGGCACGGTGAGAAGGCGGAATGGCGTAGTTCTTTCATCCGCGAAAAATCGCTGACAGGCGCGATGCATTTCCTCGCAGGCGTGCAGATAGCGTCCACGCATCGCTCGCGACGCAGCCAGGTTCAGCAGCCGACGATCGAGCCAGCGTCCCAACCATCCGGCACCGGATGGTTCATCGCGATAGATGTGATCGGCAAACCGATAGCTGCCCGAGTGTTCAATGCCTTCACGCGCGAGATCGCTCAGTCGCAGAAAATGGTAGAGCGGGATCAGCGCGAAGCGTCCCTCGCGTCGAAACTTCGCCGGCAGGTCCACGGTCTTCCGAGTGAAATTGGCGGGTGTGATAACGGCGGTATTCATGCGAGTGCGGGTGCGGTATCGATCTGTTCCCAGCCGAGGCCGGGAATCGCCCAAAGCGTTTTCTCGAAGGGCAGGAGTTGCCGCAGCACCGCGGCGTCGAGATCCTCGTAGGTGCGAAGACATTCGTGTGCGCCTGCTTGCGTGCGCAGCCAATCCGCGACCCAGGCCAGGTGATCCTTTTCATCCTCCATCATGCGCACGAATGCGGAGCGCGCCACAACGGGCATTTCCGGATCGCGCAACTCTTCGTGAAATCGACGATGCACGCGCCGCTCGAAGATCTGAGTGAAGGCAAGCACCTCGAGTAAAGTGGCAGGCGGCCCGCTCTTTTGCAGGTAGAAGGACTGGTAACTGCGAAAGATGCGAATGTGCGGTAGGCAGAGCTCAGCGATGACATCGGACCAGATGCGCGAATGCTCCGCCTCCTCGGCGCAATGTTTGGTAAGCCGCTTCGCGAGATGGTGATCCTCCACCGTACCCACCATGCGCCCCAGCAGCAGCGATCCCTCCAGTTCGCTCTGGCGAAACCAGTTTAGCTTCCAGGCCAGATTGCGTGTCTGATCGTTCATGCCATTACCTCGGTGGATCCAGCGGCGATCGGTCGCCCGGTCAGGCGTTGAATCTTCCGGTTGATACCGAGAATCGCGGCGAAGTCATTTTTATGCGCAACAGGCACCTCCGGGAGGACGAGCTCGCCGATGTGCTTGAAATGCGCCGCCTCGTCCAACACCTCGTCGACCTGGTCGGGATGTCGTTGCAGATGATCGTCGAGCAGATCGTAGGCAAACTGGCAGTGACGCACTTCATCCTTCGCCACGAGTTGCAAGATGTGTCGCAGCACAGGCTCGGCGGCCGCGCGGGAGTCCTTGAAGAAATTGTGGGCGGCGAAGTGCTCGCTCATCATGTAACGCGTGAGCAGGCGGGCGGGTTGATGGTATTTCAGCCCCAGGTTTCGACGTCGCAGTTCCACCAACTCGTCGTCGGCAATCGGCCGGTAGCCCACAGCATCGAGATATTGGGCGAAGACGTGGAAGTGCTTGTAAGACTCGTAGAGTTGAATGCTGTAGATAGCTGTAGCCGCAACGTTGTCCCACAGCAGATCGAGCGCGCGGGGCGTGAAGATCGGGAAGAAGGACTCGATCAGCGCGGAGTCGCGAACCCGATCGAGCAGATCGGGCTGGCTCACCGCAAGGCGCGGGTCGATCGCATCCCACGCGATGTCCGTATCCAGGATCCAGCGCGCCATCTCAGACGTGGTCAAATAGTCGCCGTAAGTCATATCTGCGAGGTGCGGTCGGCGATCACGGTCAGTAGACCGCCGATGGTTTGCTGCGGGTGAAATTCACTTTCCGTAAGCCTCACGCCAAACTCGAGATGGACGGCGCAGAGAAACTCGACGGTGTCCATGCTATCGAGGCCGAGCTCGCCCAGTGTCGTGGAGGCATCGGTGAGATGAGGGATCAGGCGCGGTAGGCAAAGCTGCAGCCGTTCCACGATCGTTTTGGTTTTGGATTCGATGGCGTTCATAGAATTGCCGGTTGCGGCGTGACGTGCGCGGCCCACCGGTCGAGGCCAAACGCGATGCAAGCAGACGAGGCGGGTGCGCCATCCTGGGTAAGGATTTGGAACCGCTCGCCGAAAAAGGTGCGATGGCGATTGATGCTGGCCACGGCTAGGCCATCCGGCAGACAGAGCTCGATCTTGGTGCCGAGCAATCGCTGCATGTGCGCCTTGCCGTGAGCGCGCGGGAGGAAGAAAGGATCGTTGGCCGGCTGCCATTCCGCGCTCAGGCCAAGAGTCTCGGCCAGGGTCTCGACCCCGGGCTTCAGGACGGCCAGCCGCCGCTCGATCCAGCTTGAGTCACCGACGAGGATCAGCTCACGCATTTGGAACTCGATCTGGCGTCGCCCAGGCGACAGGTCAGCGGCCTCTTCATTGCGGAAGCAATGACCGCGGGCGGTGAGAATCACGCCTCGCTCCAGCACAAGCCCGGCGAGTTGCGCGTAAGCATGGTAACAAACTGCGGGTGAGAGGAAGCTATCCACCAGTTGAGCATTTCGCTGCCCGAATGGCTTTGCCGGATCCGCAGCGACCGCCGCCGACATGAGCAGGTGAGGAAATGCCTCGGGATACTCCGCACGACGCAGTGTGTCGCCCGCAATGAGCACGGGAAAGTTTCGCTCGTCACTGCCTTCATCGAGCGCCCAGGTGCGCAATCGGGCATCGATCGACTCGAAGGTGGTGCGGTGTTCGCCAGCCTGTATCGTCGGAGCAAGAGTGGTGGTCATAGGGCAAAAGGTTTCCAGAAGGTGGTCGTGATGGCTTGGATGGTGCGAAAGTGCTTCATCACGACGAGATGATCCGGCACGGGTGAAGCGGTGAGTTGCTCCACCTGCGCGATGAGATGGAGGATGGAAAGGCTATCGAGGAGGCCGTTTTCAAAGAGCGGTGTGTCGGTGGCTACCGGGCTCCACACGCGTCCATGTCGATCGAGCGTCGGGAGCACCTCGTTGACAAACCTCAGGAGTGCGGTCTCGAAGGCGGCGCTATCGACCAGAGGAGTTAGGTTACGCGGCTGCATGAATCGAGGCCTCCTTCGCTTTACGGTTCCAGTTTGTTTCGATGAGCCACCCGGCCACACGATCCGCGAGCATTCGCCAATCCGGCGCCGGCACTGTGTCAGCCAGGCTCGTGAGCATCGTGCGTGGATAGAGCAGGATGGGGAGAAACGAATCGGCGTCATCGCACACGCGCCGGAAAAGGAGGTCACCGCTCTGCTCCACCGACTGCCGGAAAAGCGCGAAGGTCTCCCGGTCCACGATGTCGGGAATCGAAACCGCACGGGAGGCCCAGCCGCGATGACTAAGCGAGAAGTAACCGGCAAGATGTTCCAGTAATTCGCCGAGTGAAGGCGCCGCCGCTCCCGCCGACGCATGGACAATGCGCCCCGTCTCTGCGGGAGCGCGCAAGGTCGCCGCAATCACTTCCGCGGCAAACTCCGTCGAGATCAGATCGACCCGCGAGCCGGGCGTGCCGGGAATCATCGGGATGAGGCCTTGATAAAGCCAGTAGAGCGCATGATGCAGAGCACCGGGCCGGCGCACATGGCCATCGCGCTCGCTTCCGGCGACAATTGCCAGGCGCACGATTTCCACCGGGAGGCTGGAGGCCAGCACCAGTCGCTCGGCCTCCCACTTACTCTGCTCGTAAGGGTTTACGAAGTTCGGCATCTTCATCACGGGCAACTCCGGCGCGGGGCCGCTTTTGTCGCCATACACGCAGATCGTGCTCACATGAAGGAACCGCTTCAGCCGCGGGCAACGGCCGGCGAAATCGAGCAGCGCGGCCGTGCCGTCGACATTCGTCCGACGCAATTCCTCGAGCGAGCGTTTGAACGCCACGGCAGCCGCGCAGTGAACGATGGTGTCCACCTCGTGCCGAAATGAATTCGGCAGACTCTCGAGGCTGCCCTCGACCAGCGTGACTCCATCCACGCGTGGTGCGCACTTAATATCCCTCACCAAGGCCAGCACCCGGTGCGGCGCGAGGGAGCGGGCGACATCCGGCCCCACGTTTCCCGTAAAACCGGTCAGCAGAATTGTCATAGTATCTCCTCCGTGACTTCGAGCATCAAAGCGCACCAACTCGACCCAAACCCGTAGGCGAACAAGAGCACCCGCATGCCGGCCACGAGACAGCCCGCCGCGCGCGCTTCTTCCAGCAGGATGAAGCTATCCGCCGCAATCGTGTGTCCGAAAGATCGCAGGGGCTGATAAAGCCGTTCTTCCGGGATCCCGCACAGGCGTAGCAGGATCGGCCAGCTCGTGGCATTCACGCCCGTGGGGATCACGAGATCCACGTCGCTCGCGCGCAAGTCGAGGCGGCGCAGCATCTCGGTGATGACACACCGGCCCGTGGGAAAATAGGCGGCGATGATCTCGCTCTGTCTCGCCGGAACGTCCCAATAGTAGCCCTTGGAAATCTGGTGAAACCCGAGCCAGCGATAGGGCACACGCTCCCGAGATACGACCACGGCGCAGCCGGCATCGCTGATGACATTGTAAAGTATCTCCCGACAAGTATCCCCCGGTGGCAAAGCATCCGCGCCCACGCAAAGGACGTGACTCAACTCCGGCTCGGCCACGAGCAAAGCGCGCGCAGTTCGCAAGGCGCTGAACATCCCTGCGCAACCCTGTTGTGCGATGCCGCACACGGCCGCACGATCCAGCCCAAGCTCCTCCTGCAACCAGCTCGCGCTGTAACAAAAACCGTCGAGCACCCCGCCCGATGGCTGCTCGCTGGCGCGCTGGTGCGTCTGCGACAGGGCTCCTGCCATGAGCAGCACATCGATGTCACCTGGGGCGATATTCGCATCGGTCAGAGCGCTCCTCGCAGCACGCGTGGCCAGTTCCGCCGGGTCCTTCGCCACCCACGCTCCTTCAAAACCGAAGCCTTCCAAACGCTCCACCGACGAGATGAGTGCCAGCTCCGAGAGAGGCGCGAAATGCTCCGGCAGCGCTGTTCCGAGACCGCGTAGTCCGATATCTTTCATCGCCCGCACTATGATGGACGTGCACCCGTGAGTGTTAATTGATAAACCTTGCGCGCCTATCGATTCCCTCAATGGCCCCACTTGCATGAACATCCATCACCTCGAGCTCTTCTACTACGTCGCCCGGCACGGCGGCGTGAGCGCCGCAGCACGCCGCATCCCCTACGGCATTCAGCAGCCGGCGATCAGCGCACAGATCATTCGCCTCGAAGATGGGCTGGCTACGACTCTCTTTCATCGGCGCCCCTTCAAGCTCACGAAAGCCGGCGAGGATTTGTATCGATTCATCGAGCCCTTTTTCGGCGGGCTCGATGGCATCGCGAAACAACTGCGCGGCGGCAGTGAAGTCAGCATTCGCATCGGCGCTCCGGAAACGATTCTGCGCGAGTATCTCCCCCGGCTGCTGAAGGCGATGCGCAAACGCGCGCCCGAACTCAACATCACGCTCGTCGGCGCCGGCCCGGCACAAATCGAGGTCGGAGTCCTCACGCACGAGATCGACGTGGGCATTTCTCCGCTGCTCGGAAAACGCGCGGAAGGCGTAAAGCAAAAGGAGCTGATCCACGTACCGCTCGCCCTCGTGCTGCCGAAGAATCATCCCGTCACGTCTGCGGAAAAGCTCTGGCAGCAGGATCGCATCGTCGAGCCGCTCATCGCGGGCCGCACTGATGGCGCGATCCATCGCTTGTTCCAGGCGGAACTGCAGAAGCGGAAGGTGGAATGGTTTCCCAGCCTGGAGCTCACCTCGCAGGAGCTGATCGCGCGCTATGTCGCCGAGGGTTTCGGCATCGGCTTGATGCTCGTGGAACCGGGTGCGGTGCCACCATCGGGCACTAAGCTGCTGCCGCTCGATGGGTTTCCAACCATCCCCTATGGACTTCTCTGGACGGGAACCCTCTCGCCCCTGCAGCGCGCCTTTTGTGAGGAAGCACAGACCCTGGCCACGGCCTTCGCTCCCAAATAGAAATTAGTATTGGTCCGGCCCCGCCTTCGGTGCAATTCGCACGGCACAGCACTTGAAGCTGGGCTGCCGGGAATGCGGATCGATGACGCAAGACAAGAGCTGGTTCATGGTCTCGTAGTGCATCGGAATGAAGGCCTGCCGCGGAGCGACCGTCGGCGTGACAAAGGCGCGCGCCACGATTTCCGCGCGCCGTGAAGTGATGCGCACTTCATCCCCCGTTTCAATGCGCGCGGCACGAGCGTCCTCGGGGTTGATCTCGATGTAGATCTCGGTGGGGGCGAGCTTGCGGAGCACGTCGGATTTATCCGTGCGCGTACCCGTATGCCATTGCGAAGAACTCCCGCGTCCGCTGAGAAGGATGAATGGATACTCTGCATCCGCCATCTCAGGCGCAGGACGGGGTGGATCGAAAAGAAAACGCGCCCGACCATCCGCGTGGTAGAATCGGCCATCCGCAAAAAGGCGGCGCTCCACTTCCGGTGGCGCGGACCCTTCCGGCAGCGGCCACTGCACACCACCGCGCTCGTCGATCATGTGATAGTCCGCGATGCCATTGATATCGCAGGGCTGATCGCGCGAAATTTCCTTGAGCAACTGGAAGACTGCCTCGGGCGAGGACCAGCGGGCAAACATCCCACTGCAGCCCCAGTAGTGCGCGATCAGCTGCAGGATATGAAAATCGGCGAGCGCCTGTCCGGGCGCCTTCACTACCTTTTTCACCAAGCCGATGCGGCGCTCGGAATTGATGAAGGTACCTTCCTTTTCCCCCCACCCGGCCGCCGGCAGCACGAGATCGGCATGCCGCGCCGTGGCGGTGGTGTGATAGAGATCCTGTACCACGAGGAAGTCGAGTTTGCCGAGCAGCTCATTGAATTCATTCTGGTGCGTCCACGAGTGGGACGAATTGGTTCCGATGACCCACAAGCCCTTGATCTTTCCCTCACGGATTCCATCCACGATCTGGTCGTAGGCCATCGAGGGATCGCGCGTGATCACGCTTTCATCGAGACCTAGTACGCCGGCCACCTTTTTGCGGTCTGCTTCCTTCGTCGCGTCATGCCCACCCATGAGGCTGGTGATATTCGCATAGAGGCGTGAGCCCATCGCGTTGCATTGCCCCGTGATGGAATTGGCACCGGTGCCCGGGCGGCCGATGTTGCCAGTCATCAAGGCCAGGTTGATCAGCGCCTGTGCCGTTCGCGTGCTCTCGTGGCCCTGGTTTACCCCCATGGTCCACCAGAATGAGACGCGCTTTCCGTCGTGGATCGTTTGCGCAAAGTGCCAGAGCTCATCCGGCGTCAACCCCGTCTCGGCGCACACCCGCTCCGTCGTGAATTGCGTGATGAATTCCGCAAACTCGTGAAACGCGGTGGTGTGCTGCTCAATGAAATCGCGATCGATCCATCCGCTCGAGGCGATGATATTGGCCAACCCGTAGAGCAGCACGAGATCGCTCTTCGGCTTGATCGGATAATGCTGCGTGGCGGCCATGGCCGTCTCCGTCCGGCGCGGGTCGACGACGATGATCTCCGGCGAGTGCGGATTGCGCATCACCCGCTGCCACATGATGGGATGGGCAATACACGGGTTCGACCCCACGAAGACGAGCACGTCGCTTTCCTCGAAATCCGCGTAGGTAAACGGCGGCGCGTCGAAGCCAAAGGACTGCTTGTAGGCCACGTGCGATGTGGCCATGCACTGCCGGGTATTCGAATCGCAGTGAACGAAGCCCATGCCGAATTTCCAGAGCGCGCCGAGGAGGGCCATCTCTTCGGTTACGATCTGGCCGCTGGAAAGAAAGGCGCACGACTCAGGACCGTACTTCTGCTTGATCTCCTTGAACCGTTCGCAAAAGAGGATGAGCGCGCGCTCCCAATCGATCGGCTCGAGCACGCCAGTCTGCTCGTTGCGCAGCATCGGCGTCGTCGCACGATCCGGTGCGGCGAGAGGCGTGAGCGCCTCCCATCCCTTTGGGCAAGCCATGCCCAGGTTCACCGGGTAGGTCGTCTCGGCACTGAGATTGATCGCCTTGCCATCCTTCAGGTGGACCTTCAACCCACAGCCCGTGGAGCAGAATCCGCACACCATCGTCGTCGTGTCGTCCGGCGCGAGTCGATCGGGCACCTGGCCGAGACCGAATCGACCTGGCGAGCGCACCAGTTCTTCAGTCAATGGTCCCTGCCATTGCCGCAGCAGCGGCCGAATTGAATTCACTAGTGCATTCATGCGGTGACTCCTCCAGGCATACGCAGCGCCGGACACGCTGCAAAAAAGCTATACCGCTCCATCAACGACGCGGCGAAAGAACTGCAGAGCACAACGGCTGCGGCAATGGGCGCGATGGGCGACGGCATGAACATTGCCACCACACCGGCAGCCATACCCAGCCCCAGATTGACCATGGTGGCCTCGGGTGTCCACGGCAGCAACCGCAGCATCGTGCGAGTTGCGCGCGGGACCTCATGCAGGCCTTCCCAGACAATCAGCGCCATCCGGACCAGCATGGCAGCACCGATCGCCACGCGAGCCTCCTTTTCTGCGCCGAGGCAGAACAATATGAGCGCGCCTGAGGCGGAGCCCAGGGCGAGAGTCGTACCGAAAAACTTCGGGACCGTAAGGCGGGCTGCCCAAAATGGACGATGCGTATCGATATAGATCATCGCCGAGGTGAAAACCCCACCCAAGCCGAGCGCTGCGGTGGCGCCGGCGATCCATGGCACGAAGACGCGAGCAGGCTCGAAAAATGTTGCGCCGACGGCTAGCGTCGCCATCCCTGCATAGACTGAGAAAGCGAGTATCTCGCGGCTCATCCACGACGTGCGCAAGCCCAGGAAAAAACGCCAGGCTCCAAGCGGCCGACCCAAATGCAGAATGGAAACCGCGAGCCCGACCTGCAACGCGATCCAGCCGACCATGCCGAGCCCCCGCACCCCGGGAACGATCGTCTGCAACAGGAAGAGCCCCGTGCTCATCTGCGTGAACAAAAGCATGAAAACCAGCGGCCAGTGCGCGTGCTCCAGTCGCACTGCTGATTCGTCCGCCGGCTCCGCGCTGATCGGCAGTGGCTGCTTGGAGAAATAGCGGGTCGTCGGCTTGGTGTAATTGGAATCAAACGCACCGGGCAGCATGGAAGTTCCCGGCGTGGCGAGGCGCACGATCTCCTCCCGGTCGACCAACTCAATCGCGATCGCCTCATGCGGGCAGGCCTGCACACAGGCCGGCGCTTCTCCCGCACCAAGACGCCCGATGCACATGTCGCACTTGCGCACGATGCCCAAGCGCTCCGAATACTTCGGCACATCGTAGGGGCACTTCAGCACACAATACTGGCAGCCGATGCACTGGTCATCCAGGTGCCGCACGATGCCGGTCTCCTCGTCCTTGTCGTAAGCCATCACCGGGCAGCCCTCGAGACATCCCGGCTCGGCGCAATGATGGCACGCCGTCGTGACCGTCTGGCGATAGGAGTCACCGTGCAGAAGGCCAACGCTGCGCCACATCTCGTGCTCCTCGAGACCGTTCAGCGAATGGCAGGCGCTCACGCAAGCCTTGCACCCGGTGCAGGCATCGAGATCCACGGCAAAGGCGTACTGCTGTCCTGGCCGCGGCTTGGCCTGCGGAATCAGGTCGCGATAGTAACGTGCCTGAGCCGGCACATCGCCGCGGTCGTGTTTGCGCGAAAAGCGCTCCACTGGCGTCATCCGCTGCTGCTCATCGAGCAGTTCGTCGATCAGCGTGCGAAGATTTTCCGGCTTTTCAAATTCGGTCATTCTTCGTTGCTGAAAATGGCTTGGAGCGTGTTCAAATCGTAACGCGCGGTAAACGCTTGGAAGCCCTCTCCCTCGGTGCGATGGCGCAGGTAGCCGCGCAGCATCTTTTCCACGAGCAGTTTCAAGCTGCCGAAATCGATCGCGTTGAAAACCTGGCGTCCCACGGCCTGTGTCGCTCCGAAACCGCCGCCGACAAAGACGTGATAGCCATCCACGCTTTCGCCGCCCAGCTTCGCCTTCGTGCCGAGCAAGCCGATATCGCCCATGTAATGTTGCGCGCACGAATTCGGACAACCGGTGAGGTGAATGTTCACCGGCTGGTCGAGCTTGATGCGTTTGTCGAGGTAGTCGGCGAGCTCCAGCGCGTGGCCCTTGGTGTTGGCCTGCGCGAATTTGCAATACGAGTTGCCGGTGCAGGCGATGAGCCCGCTGCGGAGGTTCGACTGCTGCGTGTCGAATCCGATTTTGCGCAGCGCCTTCTTCACCGTGTCCACGAAGTGATCCGGCACATTCGGGATGATGAAATTCTGCCAGACCGTGAGGCGGATTTCGCCGGAGCCATAAAGGTCGGCAATTTCCGCGATGCGGATCATCTGCTTCGGCGTGAGGTGTCCGACAGGGATCGTCGCACCCACGTAGTTCAGGCCGCTCCGTTTCTGCGGATAAATCCCCACATGAGAGTGCGGCAGCTTCTGGCCCGGATACTGGATGGCCGCGGGATCGAGCGGCACACGCTCGAGCTTGTAGCCGAGTACCTTCTCCGTCTCTTCGAGATATTGCTCGAGCGTCCACTTCTCCAGAAGGTGCTTGAGGCGGGCTTTCTTGCGATCGCCGCGGTTTCCGTTTGCGATGTAAACGCGCAGGATCGCCGAGACGACCTTGTTTAGTTCCGTCGGCTTCACCAGCACGCCGAGATCGCGGGCAAATGCCTTGTGGCCCGTCGCTCCACCAAGCGCGATGCGGAAGAGCACTTCCTCGCCCACTTTTACCGCCTTGCAGCCCACATCGTTTGTATCCTCCACCGTTCCGATCAGGCCGCCGCCGTCATAGGCGATGTTGAACTTGCGCGGCAGATCGTAGAATGAGCGGTCGTTGATGATGATCTGCGCCATCTCGTGGCAGAGCGGCATGACATCGATCAGCTCGTGCGGGTCGATGCCGGCCGTGGGATTCGCCGTCAGGTTGCGGATATTGTCCGCACCCGAGCCGCGGGTATGCAGGCCCACCGACTGCACGCGGCGCAGGAATTCCGGCGTGTCCTTCGGCAGAATGAGCCGCATCTGCAGATTCGCCCGCGTGGTGATCTGCACGTAGCCGGTCGTCAGCTGCTTGGCCACATTGGCCAGCTCGCGCAATTGGAAGGTGCGGAGTTGCCCACCCGGTATGCGCAGCCGCGCCATGAAGGCTTCCTTGTTCGGTGTGAGGTAAAACAGGCCGTTCCACTTGAAACGGAATATCTCTTCCTTTTCCGGCGCCTTGTTGGCCGCTGCGTGATCGAGCAGGAGCGGATAGGCATCGAGCGGATGCAATTCGCGCTTCACGCGCTCCTCGAAAATGAGGTCCTCGTGCGAGACCGTTTTTTCCACGAACGGCGCAGCCTCGACGTCGCTGAAGCGCTGGCCACGCGCGGCGATTCCCGCAAAGAAACCCGTGAGGTAATTCGTCTGGTCGCCGCTGAGCGGCTGACCGTTGATGTCGTTGATTGGCAGGGTGACGGGGCTCATGAGATCAATAGACGTCGCGCTGGTAGCGCTTTTCGGATTTCAACTTCTGGATGTATTCCGCGGCCGCTTCCTTGCTCAGCCCGCCCGCGGTTTCGGCAATCTGATGGAGTGCGGCGTCCACGTCCTTCGCCATGCGGCTCGCATCGCCGCAGACGTAGAAGTGGGCGCCGCTATCCAACCAAGACCAAAGTTCTGCCGCACTCTCCAGCATGCGGCTCTGCACATAAATTTTCTCCGCCTGGTCGCGGGAAAAGGCGAGGTCGAGCCGGGCAAGATGCCCATCGGTGACCCAGCCCTCGAGTTGCTCTTGATACAGGTAATCCGTCGAGCGCTTTTGATCGCCGAAGAAGAGCCAGTTGCGTCCTTTGGCTCCCGTCGCACGACGCTCCTCGAGGAACGCACGGAAGGGCGCGATGCCCGTCCCGGGACCGCACATGATCACCGGCACATCACCATTCGCCGGCAGGTGGAATCCATGTGAAGTCTGAACAAACACGGGCACCGGAGTATTATCCGCACAACGGTCGGCGAGGAATGTGGAGCACACGCCCTTGCGTGCGCGGCCGTAGCCATCGTAGCGCACCGCGGCCACGGTGAGGTGCACCTCATCGGGATGAGCCTTCGGGCTGGAAGAGATGGAATACAGGCGCGGCTGGAGCTTCTTCAAGAGCGGCGTCAGCTCTGCGGCCGTGAAGGGCTGGGAGAGACCGCAGATGACATCGATGATCTCACGGCCCCAGAGCCATTTCTTCAGGTCGTCCTTGCGCGCGGGATCGAGCAACGATGCCAGTTCGCCACCCGCAGCGCCACGTTCCGCCGCCGCCCTGAGCAGTTCGCTCGTCGGCCGGGTGATGTCGTATTGCTGGGTCAGCGCCAGGCGCAACGAGGTTTCCGTGCCGTCCGGCGTTTTGATCGCTTCTTCGCCATCGCAGCCCAGCGCGGCGAGCACGTCGCCCACGAGAGCGTTGCAGTTCGCCGGCATTACTCCGAGCGCGTCGCCGGCTTCATAGCTGAGCCCCGAGCCGGCGAGCGAAATCTCATAGTGCCGCACTTCCTTGCCCGAGCCGTCGCCATTGAGCAGGCGATTCGCAAGCAAGCGCGCCGGAAAGGGATTCTTCTTCGACCAGCCTTGCGGAGCCTCCAACGCGGCGCTTTCAGCGGAGTCGGAAGCCGCATCAGCCAGCGCGGCCCCGACGGAGGAAGCGAGAGCCGCAAGCACTCCGTCCGCCCAAGCCTTCGCCGGTGTCTCATAATCGACATCGCAATCCACACGCGGATGAACCCGCTTCGCTCCCAGCTTTTCGAAGCGTTCGTCGCAGTTTTTCCCAAACTGGCAAAAAGCGGAGTAATTCGTATCGCCGAGCGCAAGGACGGAATAGTTCAGATGCGCGAGCGGCGGAGCGCTCTCGCCTTGGAGAAAATTCCAGAAGGCATGTGCGTTGTCCGGCGGTTCGCCATCGCCGTAGGTGCTGGTGATCACCAGGATGTTCTCTTCCTTGGCCAGATCCACACTCTCGTACTTCGCCATGTCCACCAGCTTCGGCGCGAAGCCGCGCTTTTCCGCTTCTTTCGAAGCCTTCTTCGCCAGGCCCTCGGCGGTCCCCGTCTGGCTGCCGAAAAGCACGACCAGCGGTTTCGCGGGAGCGGCGGGAGCAGCGCCGAGGCCGGACATCGCCTGCGCGGCACGGCCGGCATCGGAGAAGAAGCCGGCGAGGTAGCCGTTGAGCCAGTTCAGTTGTTCGGCCGTAAAGGGCGCATT
>JBGGMZ010000530.1:0-3152 GCA_041287745.1 Chthoniobacter sp.
AGCCATCGCTCCCATCCCAATAGCGTCCCCCAATAGCGCCCATAGCTTCCCTTCATTAGTCCCCCCTAACCACCCTCCAAGTCCGACAGCAACAGAGCGGGGCGGCTACAGCAATCCGCGCGCGACCACAGTTTAACTTAAACCGACCTGGTGTCCTGTCATGGAAGTCCGCTGCATAAATCGAGCATGGAGAAGGAAGATCACCACGAAGACGCGAAGACACGAAGGAGCAAAGTGCGACGGCCGCCGCTGAGATTTCTCCCACCTTCGTGCCTTCGCGTCTTCGTGGTTAATTACCAACACGTCCCGAAAAAAGCGCCCCGAATTATGGAGGAAACTTGCGTGACAGGACACTAGGCCAGTGATTCCCCGCGCATATTGCGCACGTCGAATGCCTCGCCTCGATTTGCCGTGGCATTGACGACATTCGATTTACTTGCCCGGCGATGGCCGCATACCCTGCAGCGATCAATCGCCATGCCTTCTTCTCTCGAATCCCCTTTTGAAAACCAATGGCTCGTGGCTGTGATTGTCGCCCTGGTCCTTTTCGCTTTCTCTGAGGTCGGATACCGCACAGGACTCCGGCTTTTCGCGGTGAAGGATGAGGCCCGCCGCAACCAGATCGGTGGCGTGCAGGGTGCGGTGCTCGGACTCCTCGGCTTGCTCCTCGGCTTCACCTTCTCCATGGGAGTCTCGCGTTTCGAATCGCGCCGCGAACTCGTCTTGAAAGAGGCCAATGCCATCGGCACCACCTATCTACGGGCTGGCCTGCTGCCCGAGAAGCACCAGGCGCCGTGCAAAGATCTCCTGCGCCGCTTTACCGATGTCCGGTTGAAGTACCAGGCATTGAGCCGCGATCGTACGATGCTGGCCGAGGGCCTGCGACTCAGCCTGGAAATCGAAAACGAACTTTGGCAGCACGCCGAAGCCGCAGCCAAGGAGGCCCCTACTCCCATCACCTCCACCTTTATCGTCACGCTCAATGAGATGATCGACACCGACGCCGAACGTGTGACCGCCGGGCGCAATCAAATCCCCGGCGGCGTCTGGATTCTGCTCGTCTTCGTCGCCGCAGCGGGCTGCTACATCAGCAGCTACGGCTCCGGCGCCCAAGGCCAACGCTCCGGTTTGACCACCTTTCTCCTGCCCAGTCTGCTCGTCATCGTCATTGTCTCCATCTTCGACCTCACGCACAGCCAGCAAGGCGTCATCGGTATCAGCCAGCAGCCGATGATCGATCTGCAGCAATCCATCGCACCGAAACCGTGATCGCGCGGATCCTCCGATAACGTCGCCGCAAGTCGTGGCCCATCTCCATGCGACGTTTCATCCAGTTCTGTTGCGTCGGCATCTTTTCGCTGCTCGTCGTCTTCGTCGCGCTTCGCGTTTACGTCAACTGGGCCACCTATAGCCATGCGGTCTCGGCGGAAGCGCGAGTGATCGGCCCCGACGGCCTGCCCGCCTTCGTGAGCGTGAAGAACCCGCTAAATGAAGAGCGCGTGGCGATCGGCTATCCCGTGTTTCGCGGCTGCGTGGAATCGCGCGCCTATTGGAAAGGCACGCTGCACGATTTTCCCTTCCCGGAAACGCCCGCCAAAGACGACTCGCCCAGTCACATGACGAAGTAACAGGGGCCAATGCGTTTAGAGCCTGTTATGAACTTTTCGGAGGCGACGTGGCCGGCAACACCGAAGGTGTTGAATCGTCCAGCCCAGGGTTGCGAGGAACGAGCTACCCTGGGTGAAACATCCAATTACGAGCCAACCCTGAAAGGGTTGTATCAAACGCGCGCGGGCAATCGGATTCAACCCTTTCAGGGTTGGCCGCATCTGGAATGAGGACCCAGGGTAGCTCGTCCCTCGCAACCCTGGGCTAAATGATTAAACGCCGTTGGCGTTTCCAACCCGCAAAGCCCTCTCAAAGTTCATAACAGGCTCTAGACGGAGGCGCTCACGATCTGAGCGACAGCGCCGTCCAAGCCGGTAGGGAATCTCCTCGCGCCAAGGACGCCAAGATCGCCAAGAAGGAAAGACGCTCTTTCGATTCCCTTGGCGTGCTTTGCGACCTTGGAGCGAAACTCTTTGGATCGTATTTCCGCCATGCCTGCCGCAGGCAGTTCACAGGCACCGACGGCGCGGTGCCCTCCAGCGCGCTTTAATAATCTGGAAACCTTTTTGGCAGACGCTTGAAACCGCTTTAACCCGTTTCGGTTCACCTCGTGCCCGGAACAAGTCCGGGCACGAGGGAATCTACCGAACCCATTTCCTTTCAGAACTGCGGACGCTCGCGGTTGCAAAGCGGCGCGTAGCCGAAGGGATTGGTTCCGTCCGTCTCCTCCAAAAAGACGGGACGGAGGATCGGGTTGCGCAGCGCCACCCGGGGTAGGTGGATGCGCACCCATTTTATCCGGCGCGTTGTTGGGCGGGTGTTCACTCCGGCCGGATATTCTGGTTCATCCGGAAGAAATTCTCCGGATCGTAGATCTTCTTCACCTTCGCCAGGCGCGCGTAATTCGCGCCAAAGGCCCAGCGCACGCGATCCGTCTCCTCGGCGGTGAGGAAATTCGAGTAGGCGCCGCCGGTGGCGTACGGGAGCGTGGCGAGATAGACTTCGCGAGCCCAGGCGATGCCGGCGAGATCATCCTCGCGCGCATCCCAACGGCCGTGCACGTTCATCACGAAATTCGAATCGCGATTGCCAAACGCCGTGGCGCTGGCCGGCACGCGTCCTGCCTGTCCGCCGAGTTGCGCGACGAAAATCTCGCACTGCGGCGACGGCAACTCACCGGACATCTGCACGATCTGGTCGAGGAAACCATCCTTCAACTCGGAGAAGTTATGCGACTTCCAGTAGTTCCGCGCACCGGGCGTGAGGAGCGGGTCGAAGGTCTGCTGCCACGTGGTGAAGGGCACCATGCCCCCGTGTTCGCCGAGGATGGTTCCAAATTGAGCAATCGGCGCGACGATCCTCCGCCCCGCCTCCTCATCGCCGAGGTAGCAAACCGCCAGCACGAGGACATCCGTCCCGTGCACATGCGCCGGCAGGAACGGAAGCGGCGGCGCCTTGCGCAGCACGACCCACACGCTCAAGTCTTCCGGCGCGGTGGTGAGGAATTCGCGATACTTCCGCAGCACGGCGCCCGCTTCGGCGCG
>JBGGMZ010000531.1:0-16272 GCA_041287745.1 Chthoniobacter sp.
CTATGCGGCAGCGCGCGACCCGCAACCGGACGTGCGCGCCTCGGCGGCCACGGCGCTGGCCGCCGTGGAAACCGATGATGCCAAGGCTCTGGAAGTCCTCGTGCCCTTTGCCGCGGCCGGCCAATCCGGCAAGGTGCGGCGTGCGGCGGCCCATGCGCTGGCGAAATACGGCCCCGCGGCGAGTGCGGCTGTGCCGGGGCTCATCACCATGCTGGAAAAGGAGACGGAGCGCGGCGAATCCATGCGCGCGCTCAAGGCCATCGGCGTGAAGAATGTCCCGGACCTCGTGTCCATGCTCGCAGTGCGCGATGTGCGCGTGCGCACGTTTGCCTGCGAGTCGCTCGGTAGTCTGGGGCCGGACGCGAAGGAAGCCGCGCCGAAGTTGCGCGAGATCGCTTCTCAGGATGCCGCGATTCGTGGCCCAGCCACGTCAGCCCTGAAGAAGATCGATCCGACGGCACCGTAAGTGGATTCACCGGGCTTTCGGCCCAAGGAATGCTTGGAACACGAAACGTGCTGTTTTGTCACCTTCATGCTCATTGCCGCCCTCCATCGTTTGGGGCCCAAAGTCGATTCGTTCGACGGCAGGATCATGCCGGGATGCGGCCTCGAGAGGTGATATTTCGACAGTTTTCCCGGGCGCTGGCTGGCGGGATTTTCACCGCTCTGTTGGCGACCTGCGCACAGGCTGCGGACGCCCCGCCATCGGTCGACAAGCTCACAGAAAAACTCGCTTCGAAAGACCGCGAGGCGCGGCGCGAGGCCGCGTATCAACTTTCCCACCTCGGCAAGGCCGCCAAACCGGCCCTGCCTGCGCTGATCAAGGCGCTGGATGATGACGACAAGCAGATCTGGTCCGACGCGATTGCGACCATCGCCGCGCTCGGGCCGGATGCGCAGGAAGCCATTCCCGTTTTGCTTGATCGACTCGATGGCCGGAAGAACCGGGGACGGCAGCGAGAGCAGCGGCAGGGAGTGATCCGCACGGCTTACGCGCTGTCGCGCATCGGTGTGGCGGTCGTGCCGCCGCTCGTCCAGGCGTTGGGGGAGAACGATTCGGGCCTGAAGATCGGCGCCACGCGTGCGCTAGGCGGCATGGGCCCGATGGCGAAGGATGCAGTGCCGGCGCTCATCAAGAACCTCGCCGATGGCCAGGAGCCGGTGCGCGATGAAACGTCGCAAGCCCTCGGGTCGATCGGGTCGGTGGCGGGTCCTGCGCTGATTGCAGCGTTGCAGGATCCCGAGGCGAAACGTCGGGCCGGTGCGGCTGCAGCTTTGGCCCAGATGGACCCGGCTTTTCGCGATGGAGCGAAAGACGTGGAGCAGGCCGAAGTGAAGGAGACCGACGTCTCGGTGCGTGGGCCTTTGCTCGCCGCCTTGATCAGGACCGGTGTACCCCCTGATCGCTGTGTGGCGCTGATTTTGCCCGCCTTGACGGATGAGAACGAGGCGTTGCGGCACGCGGCCTTGAACGCACTGCTCAACTCATCCGCCGTGCGCAAAGCCGCGGTGCCGAAGCTGGCCCCGTTGCTCGCGGACAGCAATCCCGCCGTGCGCGAGCGGGCTGCTCACGCGCTCGCTCGCATCGGTCCTGCAGCCATGGACGCCATGCCGGCACTGCTTGCTGCCGCCCGCTCCTCGGGTGGCGCGCAGGCCTATGCCGACGCAGTGACACAACTCGGCCCGCAGGTTCTTCCGACGCTGTTCGATCTGTTGCAGGCGGGCAAACCCGAGGACAGCAAATGGGTGCCTCGAATCCTGCACGATTTTGGTCCGCCTGCGGTGCCGGCCTTGAGTGAAGCTCTGAAGAGCAATTGCCCGGAGGTCCGGGTAGCGGCGGCCACCGCCCTGGGCCAGATTGGGCCAGATGCAGCGGCCGCGTCGTCGCCGCTGTTTGTCCTGACCAAGGACTCGAGCGCGCCGGTGCAGGCGGCGGCCTTCCGTGGGCTTGTCGCTATTCATGCGGATTCCGCACGCTTGAAGCCGCTGCTGCAGGAAGCCATGTCCAGCAAGGATGCCGACGTGAGCAAGGCTGCTGCCGCCGGCCTCGCGGCGCTCGGTGGCGCCTCGCAGTTGGGCGTCAATGGATTGGTGGGGTTACTTTCTGGCGATGACGCACCGGGACGGCTCGCGGCTGTGCAGTCGCTCGGTCAACTCGGCGCCGCGGCCGCTCCGGCGGTGGAACCGCTGCTGGCCCACATCGATGATCCTGCGTTGCGTATGAGTGTGATCGAATCGCTCGGTCAAATCGGGCCCGCGGCCGCATCGGCCGTGCCGCGCCTGGTCAAGTTGGCCGAGGAAAAGAATACCGATCAATTGATGGCCATCATGATCACCTGCACAGCCATTGGGCCTGGCGGGAAGGACGCGTTGCCCTTGATCTATGCGTCGGTGCGTCACCAGTCGATCGACGTGTGCGCCCTGGCGGTGACCGCCCTGGCGAATGTGGAGACCGACGATGCCAAGGCTATCGCGATCATTTCTCCGCTGGCCCATAGCTCAGTGACAGGTCCGGTGCACCGGGCGGCGGTCAAGGCGCTCGCCAAGTATAAACCCTCGGCTAATGCGGGGCAGGCGAGGGGCAATCCATGACTATGGCACCCTCTGCTTTTGAGGTAGCCTGCTCTATTTCTTGAGCGGATTCGCTGGTCTTTCGCCGGTTGGAATGTTTGGAACACGCGCGTGCCGCTCCTTCGCTATCTTCGCCAACTCGATACCGCCCGCATCATCCTGTGGTGCTACGCGATTTGGTACGCCGTGGTGCTGGTCCGCTATTTCGATCCCAGTCCCATGCTGTGGCTCACCTCGGTGGGTCTGAGTGGAATCATCGGTTGCGCCCTGCTGCTGAGCACCCGCGCCGCTATCGGCGCGAGCCGGCTGAACGGCTGGGGCATCTTCCGCCTTTTCCTCATGCCCTTCTGCGTCTCCAGCTTCGCCGCTCTCGTGAAGGGGCGCGGGTTCATCCTCATCTTCTCTCCGCACCTTATTGAGAACCTCCTTGCGCTCGGCCTATGCGCAGCCTTCATCGCATTCGTCGCCTTGCTTCAGCGCGGAAAAAACAAACGGGCGAACTGACAAACAGTTCGCCCGTCTGAAATTCGGTCCGGTGAGTTATTGCACTTCGGGTAGCAAGCCAGCGTCGACCGGCAGCTGCGGTGCTTCGGCCAGCTTCCTCTGCACTTCGATTGTCTCGATCTTCTTGCGTACGTCCTCCGGCAAAGTCTTGCGCTGCTCTTCGGTATCGATCGGGCCGTCGAAGATCGTCTCGCCTTGCGCATTGCGGGCCACGAGCGACCGCTTCCCATCATGCATGGTCAGTTCCACTTCGCCGCTGTCGTCCTTCATCACGAGCCGTGCATTGGCCATGTTGTAGGTCACCGCGCCATCCGGCCGTAGCAGGCGGATTCGGGCCACGCCGCCCGGCCGGACTTCGCGCAGGATGTCCTCGGGCTGAATCGAGGCGTCACCCCCGCCGATCGGTGGCTCCGGCGGCTTCGGCTTCTCGGCGGACGGGTTCTTCTGCCAATCCTTCATGCGGTCCTGAAACTCGCGCATCTTCTCGCCGTAGGCGCGCATCCTGTCCTGGCGATGTGAATCCATCTGGCCACGGTCAAAGTCGCCCTGCATGTGCCGCATGTCGCCGCCCGGAAATCCGCCGGGGGAGGGGAATGGGCGCCGCTCAGGGAGCAGCCGTTCGTCGATCTTGACGGTCACCTTCTGCTCCTGCGTCTTGCGAACGAGGGTGAGGCTCGCTTCGGTATCCTTCTTCAGCGCGCGGACCAGGGTGGAGAACTGGCCGGAGTCGACGAGTTGCTGGTCGTTGAATTTGGTGAGCACATCATACCGCTGCACGCCCGCCTTGGCCGCTGGGCTGTCGGGTAGAACATCGCTCACTACCAAGCCGAAGCCTTCCGCGAGGCCGAGTTGCGCGCTCAAGACCGCGGGTGGCGGCGTGGTGATGACACCGATGTAAGGAGTGGGCTTTGACGGAGCCTGGAAGGGCATCTGGAAACCACCCGGGGGGCGGCGCCAGCCTTCGCCCTCGGGCCGATCCCCGCGGCGGTTATCCTCCGGGGGACGAGGCCCACCATCGCGATGATCGTGGTGTCGGCCTTGGGGCGGTGGCGGCGGAGGCGTATTCGGTTGGTTCGCGTCGGGAGAGGAATTGGCTGAACCGGGTGCCGGGGGTGCCGGAGGTGGAGCAGGCTTTTGTTCGTCCTGCGCCATGGCAAAGCCGGCGCCAAGGAGGAAAGCGGCCGCGGCGGAAAAGAAGTGATGAGTCTTCATGGATCGTTACGAGTTTACTGGAGCGAAACAGGGAGGAGGTAGACGTCCTCGCGAGGCACCTCGAGATAGACACGTGCGCCGGTGTGGGGATTCGACCACGCGTGACGCTCGAGATAGGTGTAGTGAACTTCGCGCGCCGGACCATCGTTGGTTTCGACGAGCTGTTCGGAATCTTGCGCAGCGACGAGCTCATTGGTCGTCTCATCGTGCTCGAAGGTATTCGTCGGCGCGGCGGCGGCCGCCGTCGTGGTTTCGCCGGGCACGCTCACCGGCGCCTGCTTCGACGGGAGCAGTGCCACCACGGTCAGTACTGCGGCAGCGCCCGCACAGGCCCAGCCGAAATCCCGCAACAGGATATGCAGGAAGCTGCGCTTCGGGCGGAGAACGGCGCCGGAGTAAGCCGGCGGCTTCGCAGGCGTGGTGCCGAGGCCCTCGCGGATGCGCATGCGGAGTGCGAGAGACGGAGCCGCAGGGTTCAGCAGGCCGCGCAGCTGGTTCTCAAATTCAGTATCGTTCATGAGAGTAGGACTTCAATTCGCGCCGCAGGGCTTCGAGAGCATAACGGTGCCGCGAGGTGATGGTGTTGATCGATTGATCGAGAACGGTGGCGATTTCCGCGAAAGTGAGCCCGCCCCAGACACGCAAGACGACCACCTCGCGCTGCTCCGGTGGGAGTTCGCGGAGAGCGGCTTCCAGCAAGACCGCGTCTTCGTGCTGCTCCACACGGTGGTCGAAGCACATGGCGTCCTCGCGCAGGACGTCCACGGCGGGATTGGCTTCGCGGCGGACCCGGCGCTCCCCGCTGCGGCGGAAATCGAGCGCACAGGTGCGCACGGCGGCGTAGAGCAGGGGATAGTGCTCCGGATGGGCATCCGGCCGGCGTTGCCAGAACTTGATGAAAGCGGTCTGCACCACGTCCTCGGCATCCGACGGGGTTGGAACCCACTGCCGTGCAAAAAGCAGCAGTTTCGGCGCAAGCTCGCGGTAGCAGGCTTCCCAAGGCTGGGTGTGGTCGCTTTCATTCATCAAGCGGGAGTCTTCAAATGGGGAAACGCCGCCGGGCATGGTTTTTGTGTGCGGAAAGAAGGGTCGCCACCGCATAGCATGCGCAATTTCGGCCACAAATCGAACCCCTTTCCATCCCCGGCACGCGCAGCTGATTGACGCCCCCCCCGATTTCCGAAACTCTCGCCCATCTCTCCATGGATATCCGCAAGGCTCTCATCACCGCAGCCGGCAAGAACCAGCGCACCCTGCCCCTGCAGTCACTCGTCGACCGCGACGGCGTCACCAAGACGGCGCTCGCCATCATCATCGAAGAAATCCTGTCGGCTGGAATCGACACGATTGGCGTGGTGATCAGCCCCGGTGATGAGGCCGCCTATCGCGTGGCCGCCGGCTCGCATGCGGGCCGGCTCACGTTTATCGAGCAATCGGAACCGCGCGGCTACGCCCATGCCATCCACTCTGCGGCAGAATTTTGCGACGGCGACCCGTTCCTTTTGCTCGTGGGCGATCACCTTTATCTTAGCGCGACGGAGAAAGGCTGCGCACAGCAACTCGTTGAAATCGCGCGGACGGAGAATTGCGCGGTCTCCGCGGTGCAATCCACCCACGAAAGCAAGCTGCCCTATTACGGCGCGATCGGCGGCCAGCTTGTGAATGCCGCGCAGCATTTATATCAAGTCGAGGCCGTGCTGGAAAAGCCGACGCCCACGGAAGCCGAGCAAAAGCTCGACGTGCCCGGCCTGCGTGCGGGCTATTACCTCTGTTTTTTCGGCATGCATGTGCTCACCCCGGCGGTGCAGCGCATCTTGCGCGAACTCTTTGCCGAGCACGACAAGGTGAACTTCCGCACCGCCCTGGCGCGGCTCGCTGAGCACGAGCGCTACCTCGCCGCGGAACTCGCCGGACGCCGCTATGACTTCGGCGTGAAATACGGGCTGCTCAACGCGCAGCTCGCGCTCGCACTTTCGGGTCGCGATCGCGATGAGGTTCTACGCGGTCTCGTGGAACTGCTGGCGACGAATTGAGTCTCGCGCCATGACTCTCGGCCTCATCGAAATCATCAGCTCGCAGGACGATGCGGTCCGCAATCGTTCGCTCGACGAAATCTGCCGCGCCGCCTCCTTCTCCGGGCTGCTCGAAGAATGCGCCGCCCTTGATGCTTTCCGGCGGCAGAGCGAAAATCTCTACGAGCGGGTTCGCGCCCTCTTCTTTCTCTACGCCATTCATCGCTTTCATCTGCCTGAGCGCGCGGAGCTGAAATCCGGTGGCCAGATTCCCTTTCACGGCTATGAACAATTGCTCCAGCGCCGCTTCGAGGAGGCGATCGAGATCTTTTCCGCCGCACAGAAAAGCGATGGCCCCAGCGACGCGCTGAGCAGCGCTTTGGCGGCCGCATACCATCGCCTTGCCTTCCAGACCCTCGCCGATCAGGTGCGCCGCAGCGTGCGCACCGTGCGTGGAAATCAATGGATGTTCCGCATGGGACATCCGAAGGATCAGCCGTTGCGCGTCCGGCGTGAACTGCTCACCCAGGCTGCGGATGGGTCTTATCCCATCCTGCGCGAGCGCACGCCCGTCCGCATGGATCTCACGCACTCCGCGTGGAGCGATATCTTCTTCCTCGGCATGGACTATCCCGAGGGTGCGAAGGTGCTCAACGTGTCGGTGGATCTCGGTGTGCACGGACGTGACTCCGCTCCGCAACCGCCGGTGAGCGCGTGGCTGCGCGTGATCGAAGAGCCGGTGCTGCGCCTCGTGAGCGTCGACCTCAATGCCCGGGCTGATATTTCCGATCTCGCGGAGGTTTTTGATTTTGCCAAGGACTACCTCGGCCTGCTCAAGGCGGCGGTGATTGCCTCGGGGCTCGTGCCGCCCGGTATCGAGGGCTCGGGTCAGAGCCTTGCCGATCTGCTCGCCGAGATGCTCGGCCCCGGTCGCGGTCTCGAACTGGTCTCCTCGGTAAATGACATTCCGAAAGGCTCCCGTCTCGCCGTCTCCACGAACCTGCTCGCTGCGCTCATCGGCGTGTGCATGAGGGCCACCGGTCAGGCGGAATCGCTTACGGGTCCGCTGCGTGAGAGCGAGCGCCGTCTCGTGCTCGCACGGGCGTTGCTCGGTGAATGGATCGGCGGCAGCGGTGGTGGCTGGCAGGATTCCGGCGGTGTGTGGCCGGGGATCAAGCTCATCCAGGGCGTTGCGGCGCAAACCGGTGATCCCGAGCATGGAATCTCGCGTGGGCGGCTCATGCCCACGCATCATGTCTTCGATCACGACGAGATCCCCGCCGAGTCCCGCCGGCGTTTGCAGGATTCGCTGGTCCTCGTGCACGGCGGCATGGCGCAGAACGTCGGGCCCATTCTCGAGATGGTGACGGAGAAATATCTCCTGCGCTCGGGGGCCGAATGGCAGGGCCGGCAGGAAGCGCTCGGCATTCTCGCCCAGGTGCTCGATGCCTTGCGCGATGGCGACATTCCCAAGGTAGGCGCGGTCACGACGCGCAATTTCCAAGGTCCGATCCAGGCGATCATTCCGTGGGCCTCGACTTACTATACCGAACGGCTCATCGAGCAGGTTCGCGCAGAATTCGGTGACGATTTCTGGGGCTTCTGGATGCTCGGCGGTATGAGCGGCGGCGGCATGGGCTTCATCTTCGCGCCTGCCCGCAAGTCCGAAGCGCAGGCACGTTTGCAGGAGATCATGAGCAATACGAAGCGCGAGCTGCAGCACGCGCTGCCCTTCGCGATGGAGCCGGTGGTCTACGATTTTGCCATCAATGAAAACGGTACCTTTGCCGACCTGCTGGCGGGCAGCAATGCGCTCATGCCTTCCGGATATTACGCGCTGACCGTGCCGGGATTGTTACGGCAGGATCAACGTTCGCTCTCGCCGTTGCGCCGTGCGGAGCTCGATAAATTTGGCGCCGCCTGCCGCACGCGACCGGAACTGCGCGGCATGGTGCAAACGCTTTTCGATGCGATGCTCCCGCGCGGCAAAGCCGATTCCACGAACGATTCGCTGGGGCAATTGCTGGAGACAAATGGCTTCGACGGAAAACAGCACGAGCACATCCGCACCCATCTGCGCGAGGGACGTATCGGCCTGGCGCAGAATCGTCTGCCGGCGAATGCCGCGATCGAAGATGTGCGCGCGGAAGATGTGGCTGATCTCACGGATAAGCGCGATGCCGGGCGCGAAGATCGAGGGCTCGCCGCGCTACGCAATGGAGAAGTCGCGGTAGTCACTCTCGCCGCCGGCGCGGGCTCGCGCTGGACGCAAGGTGCAGGCGTGGTGAAAGCCCTGCATCCTTTCGCCAAGCTGGCTGGCCGCCATCGCACATTCCTCGAGACGCATCTCGCGAAGTCCCGCCGCATTTCGCGTCTGGCTGGCGCGAACATTCCGCACATCTTCACCACCAGCTATCTCACTCACGAGCCGACCGCCGCCTTTCTCGCGGCGCATGCGGATTACGGTTACGAAGGTCCGTTGCTCCTCTCGCGTGGCAAAAGCGTGGGGCTGCGCATGGTGCCCACGGAACGCGACCTGCGTTTCGCCTGGGAAGAGATGCCGCAGCAGATGCTCGACGAGCAGCAACAAAAGGTCCGTGACAGCTTGCGCACGGCGCTCATCGGCTGGGCACGCGGCGCGGGCGAGGCGAGCGATTACACGGACAATCTTCCGCTTCAATGTCTGCATCCGGTGGGCCATTGGTTTGAGATCCCCAACCTTTTCCGCAACGGGACTCTTGCGCAGTTATTGGCCCAGCGTCCGCAATTGAAGACGCTGCTGCTGCACAACATCGATACACTCGGCGCCGATGTGGATCCGGTGATGCTCGGGCAGCATCTGCAAAGCGGTGCGGCACTCACCTTCGAAGTCATCACACGACGCCTGGAAGATCGCGGGGGCGGCCTCGCCCGCGTGAATGGACGCGCCCGCCTCGTGGAGGGTCTCGCTATGCCCCGAGAGGAAGCGGAGTTCGCGTTGACCTATTACAACACTCTGACCACGTGGATCGATCTCGACCGGTTGCTGGACGCTTTCGGTCTCGAGCGCGCCGACTTCGCCCCCGGCGCCAATGCCGACGAAAAGATCACCACGGCCATCCGCAATCTCGCCGCGAAGATGCCGACCTACGTGACGCTGAAGGACGTAAAAAAGCGCTGGGGCCACGGGCAGGAAGACATCTTCCCGGTCACGCAGTTCGAGAAACTCTGGGGCGACATGAGCGCGCTGCCAGAGATCGACTCGCGCTTCGTCGTCGTCCCTCGTCGCCGCGGACAACAGCTCAAGGATCAAGCCCAACTCGACGGCTGGCTCCGCGACGGCTCCGCAGCCTACGTGGAGTCGCTCTGCGCTTGGGAGTAACAGAAGCTTCCGAATCGGCCTGACGAAGGATACCGGAGAAGCGTAAAGTCACTTCCGTGCGACTTCCGTTCGAAAATCTCCGCGTCTCCGCGTTTTGAAAAGCCCAGCGCTCTGCCTTACATCGACCGCCCGACCGCTTCCGCGACCTTCCGCACACGCGTGACGAGGTCGGCGAACTCGTGGGGCAGGAGGGCCTGCTCGCCGTCGCTCTTGGCGTGCTCGGGATCGTTGTGCATCTCGGTCATGATCGCATCCGCGCCGGCGGCGACAGCGGCGACAGCCATGGTGACGACGTGCTCGCGCAGTCCCACGCCGTGGGTGGGATCAACGACGACGGGAAGATGGGTTTCTTTCTTCAGCACCGGGACGGCATTGAGATCAAGCGTGTTGCGGGTCCAGGTCTCGAAAGTGCGGATGCCGCGCTCGCAGAGCAGCACCTTGAAGTTGCCCTCGGCGAGGATGTACTCGGCGGACATGAGGAGATCCTTGATGGTGGCGGACATGCCGCGCTTGAGCATGACAGGGAGGCGGGAGCGGCCGACTTCCTTGAGCAGGCTGAAGTTCTGCATGTTACGCGCGCCGACCTGGAGACAGTCGGCGTATTCCTCGACCATCTCGAGCTGCTTGGTGTCCATGATCTCGGTGATGATGGGAAGCCCGGTCTCCGCGCGCGCTTCGGCGAGGAGCTTGAGGCCCTCGAGACCGAGGCCTTGGAAGGCGTAGGGTGAGGTGCGGGGCTTGAAGGCGCCTCCGCGCAGGATGCGGGCGCCGGCCTTTTTCACTTCCTTCGCGATGCCGATGATCTGGTCACGGCTCTCGACGCTGCAGGGGCCGCTCATGAGGACGAGCGTATTGTCGCCGATGCTGACGTCGCCGATCTTGACGTGGGAATGGTTGCCGCCGCGGAATTCGCGGGAGACGAGCTTGTAGGGCTTGAGAACGGGGGTGGCGCTTTCCACGCCGGGGATGGCCGCGAGGGGCTTGACGCGAATGGCGGCGTCGTCACCGATCACGCCGATGACGGTGCGCATCTCACCTTTGCTCACGTCGACTTTAAAACCCCACTCCTCGATACGCTCGATGATGTGGGCGATTTGGGCTTCTGTGGCCTCGGGTGTAGTGACGATGATCATGGCAAGGGGCGAGGACAGTAGCCGTGTCGCCCTGTAGGGCAAACGTTTTCTAGGGGGGATTGCGTCCGTCTCTTATCGTCTTCTTGAATCGTGGGCGGTTTCTCTTTTCGTAAGATTCCCGCCGACCGAAGGTCAGACAATACAGGGGCAAAGACGAAAGAATCAGTCTAAGAAAGGCCTTCGACCCGTTGACACCCCGCGCCGATTCTGCTCCCATTCGCGCGTGAAATTCTTCCTCCCCCTCGCCCTGCTCGCAGCCTTCGCTCTTTCCGCCTGCAACACGATCGAGAATCGGCGCAGTCTTTACTCCACCGAGAAGGTGCATGGTCCCTATACCCGCGCGCTGGAGGAAGGCAACTGGGGTGAGGCGAAGACGGCGGATGAGCAGTATCGGGAGAGCCAGGCGGAGAAGCGGTATCCGAAGTTCGTCCCAGGTGAAAAGAAGGCGGTGAAGCCCTCGGATACTGGAATTGCGACCCCCGAGGTCGCCACGCCGTCGCTGTAAGTCGCCTGGAGGCCAGCCAGTCTCAGCGGTAGGCGCATTTGCGCTCCTTTAAACGCCCATGCGGTGTCTGTAGTGGCGCGATCTCTGGCCAAACAACGATCGGAGCTCGCCCTTGGGCTCCGCTGCCGAAAGACCCGTGTGCCAGCCAAGCGAATGCCGGAGGGCATGCTCAGCTAGAGCCCGAATAGATGGCGGTGACGGAGCACACACGCCCGTCGTCAGGAAATTCTGGCGAATAGGTGGTGTTGCATTTGTGAATGCAACTATCTGTCACGCTCACCTCGTGATGGTGTGATACGGCCGCAGTCTGGACGGTTAAGTTATCCGGCGATGTTATCGGATTTGATCCATCAGATTGGTGGTGCGCAAATGGGAAGCGCAACTATTCGCTAACACTCACTATAGTTATGCCAGAACGCATCTGCGTATGCATTAGGTCGTGCTTACGAATAACCGAGGTATCCGCGCGTTCTCCTCTGTGGCTGCTGTTCGCTGTCCAGCCAGACACGCGATTAGATAGTGATAGGTTAAATAAATGTTTCCCTCACTAATAGTAAGTGTTTATATGGATTAAATGGAAATTACAACTTCTATGGATTCCGCCACCTGCACCACCAGCCAACCCGAACACGCAGTAATTTCCAAGGGCCTCGAAGATCATGCTCTGCTCCAGTTTGTGCTCGATCACAGCTCCGACCGGATTTTCTTCAAGGACAAGGAGAGCCGCTTCATCCGCATCAGCCGCTCCCTCGCCAAGCGTTTTGGCCTGCAGGATGAAGACGCGGTCGTGGGCAAGACGGACTTCGATTTCTTCTCTCCTCTGCATGCTCAAAACGCTTTCAATGACGAGCGCCAGATTATGCAAACCGGCCAGCCGATCTTTGGTAAGATCGAGCGGGAGACGATGCCCGATGGCCGAATTCGCTTCGCCTACACAACGAAGATGCCGCTGCGAAGTGACAACGGCAACATCGTGGGCACATGCGGAATTTCGACGGACCTGGCGAAGCAGATGAATGACGAGGAGATGGTGGCGAAAAGTTACACGCTCCTCGGCGGTGCCCAGGTGGAGAAGATCCTCGTTTATCTGCAGACCGCGCAACGGCTGGTGAATTCAGCGCACGAGGAACTGGAGCAGAACCAATTTCGGAATATTTGCCTGAGCGAGGAGCCACAGCCGGAGTAGGGGAGGGGTGCTTTGGCATTTCACTCCTCGTTCTTCGGGCTGCGCTTGGGGACGCGAATGTTTACCAAGCGGCCGGCCAGCGCTCTTTTAACGAACGAACGATGCAATGGAGCGGCTGGTGATATCGGCGACCTTCAGCCGGGCATTTCAGGCGCCGGCCAATCTTTCCTCGGAACGCAGTAACTTCTACACGCCGAGCGTGGCGCGTTGCCAGGGGAGCATCTTCTCGGCGGCCTCAGTGGTGTTGGCGGCGAGACTTTCGAGCATGCTCTTGGGGGCGATGAGAGAGGGATCCAGCTGGAGTTCGGTAGCCACGGCGTCGCGCTTGACCTTGAGCTGCTTGAAACGCTCTTCCTCATCCCGCGTGGGGCGCGGGCGCGGCTTGCGGATGATCTTGGGCCACTCGCTCTCAGGAAGCGCCTTGGCTTGTTCCACGGCCTCGTAAAAGCGCTTCCGGCGGGCGCCGTGAACCTGGGCAAAATTGACTTCCTGGCCGCGATCGCAGAGCGCAGCGGCTTCGATGAGTTGCTCGCTATGCAGGATGTGGAAGGTGGGCCGGTCGAGCGCCTGGGCCTCGGCCTCGCGCCAGTGCCACAGGGCGCGCAGGATAGCGGAGGCGCGGCCGCGCAGGTCCTTGCTGCCGGTAATGCGCCAGACTTCCTCCGGATCGCGCTCCTTGATGATGGCCGACGCGGCCACAGCCTTGGTGCAGCTTTGGCGGAACCATTCCATGCGATCGAGCCGGACGAGCTCAGTCTCGAGTATGCCGGCGATCTCGAGCAGGTAATGGGTGTCTTTCACCGCATAATCGGCCATCTGCGGTGAGAGCGGTCGGCGCGCCCAATTCGCTTTCTGCGAGGCCTTGGTCAGCGCCACGTCGAAATAGCGCTTGATGAGCGCGGCAAGGCTGAATTCCGCGATGCCGCACAACCGCGCAGCAATCATGGTGTCGAAGACTGGTGCGGTGACGGTGAAGCCCACGCGGCGCAGGAGACGCAGGTCGTAATCTGCGCCGTGGATGATAAGCTCCTTGCCTGCGAGAGCATCAAAAAGCGGCTGGAGCGAAATGCCAGCCAGTGGATCGATCAAGAGATCGTGCCCCGGGACACTGATCTGGATAAGGCAGAGCTTCTCGAAATAGCAATGCAGGCTGTCCGCCTCGGTATCGATTGGGATGCGGGCATGCGGCGCGAGCAGCGGGGGTACCGCTTCGAGGGCTGGGGCGGTATCGATCAGCGGTTGCATGAGAAAGATCCGCGCTGAGACGCGGTAAACATCCAACATTCAACATCCAACATCGAACATCCAATGGAGGTGGTATGCGCGGCCAAGTGCGCGGATGGAAAGGTGCGTCCGAATTCACCCAACTGGATGTTGAGTGTTGGGTGTTGGATGTTGGGTGTTCTGCCTTTCATCCCGTACTAACGCAACCCCGTGAGCAGCAGTTCCGCATTCGATTTCGTGGACTTCAAGGCCTGGATGAGCACCTCCGTCGCCTCGACGGGCGGCAGCGCGGCCAGCTGGCGGCGCAACACATTCACGCGGGCAAATTCCTGCGGGTGATAGAGAAGCTCGTCACGACGGGTGGCCGAGTTGATGATATTGATCGCCGGGAAAACACGCTTGTCCGAGAGGTTGCGGTCGAGGTGCAGTTCCATGTTGCCGGTGCCCTTGTATTCCTCGAAGATGAGGTCATCCATGCGGCTATTCGTCTCTACGAGCGCAGTGGCGAGGACGGTCAGGCTGCCGCCTTCTTCCGTGTTGCGCGCGGCGCCGAAGAATTTCTTGGGTTTCACGAGCGCCTTGGAATCGACACCGCCGGACATGGTGCGGCCCTTGCCGCTTTGGAGATTGTTGTAGCCGCGCGAGAGGCGGGTGATGGAGTCGAGCAGGATGACGACGTGCTTGCGCAGTTCCACGAGGCGCTTGGCGCGCTCGCTCACGATCTCGGCCACCTGGGTGTGGCGCATGGGGCCTTCATCGAAGGTCGAGCTGTAGATCTCGCAATTCACCGAACGGCGGAAATCCGTCACTTCTTCCGGTCGCTCGTCGATGAGCAACATGATGAGGTGAGTCTCCGGAGAATTGGCGAGAATGGACTGGGCAATGTCCTTGAGCAGAACCGTCTTGCCGGTGCGGGGTGGCGCAACGATGAGGCCGCGTTGTCCGCGACCGAGTGGGGCGATGAGATCGATGGCCCGCGGGGTGATCGACTTGTGCCTCGTGTTCTCGAGGATGATGCGCTCAGTAGGATGCAGTGCCGTCAGGCGGTCGAACTCGACCGTTTCTTTCCAGGAATCCGCCTGGATGTCCTCGATATGGAGGATGCGCTCGACGGTCATGAACTTCTCGCGGTCGCGCGGCGGACGAATCTTCGCAGAGACACGATTGCCATTGCGGAGGAAGTACTGGCGCTCAAGCTGACCGGAGACATAGACGTCCTGCGGCAGGGAGCGGAAATTGTAGCGCGGCCAGCGCAGGAAGCCAGAGCCCTGCGGGGAGAGCTCGAGGATGCCATCGGCAAAGAGCTCGGTGCCGCGCTGGGCGTAGGCGCGGAGCAGGTCAAAGACGATGTTGTGCCGGGTCTTGTCGGGATTGATGCGGAAACGCAGCGCCGTGGCGCGTTCGATCAATTGGCCAAGGGTCTCGCGGTGCAGTTCGTCGATCCAGAGCTGGGCCGGAACGGGAACGGATGGCTCGACAGAGGCAGGCGCAGGCACGGCAGGCCGCTCGACTGCGACGGTCGCTGGCGCGGTGCCGGGGATATCCGCTGCCTTGGCGACGACCTCTTCCGGGGGCGGCGTGCTGGCGGCTGGGTCATCCACGGACGAAGCGACGTTGGAGGGCTCCGGCAAGGCTTCGAGCCTGTCGGTCGAGGCAGGACTCGGAGGAGTCGTTCCAGATGAGGTAGTCGGCTTGCGCGACTTTCGTCGTGAGGTCGAACTGCGAGGCGATGATGTTTTCGGCAATTTCGTTGGAGAGTTGGCGTTGTTCGCGAAGCCGCGTTCGCTGGGTTGCAGGCGAACAGGCGACGACGACTACCGCGGCAAAATGGCTTTGGGCATTCGTCTCGTAGAGCAGAGGAATATCGGCGCAGAACCAGCGATCGCTGCGCGCCGCATTTCCGGCCTGCTCCATCCAGCGGTCGCGAATGATCGGATGGAGGATGCCCTCAAGTTGACGCCTTTTCGTCGGATTGGCAAAGACAATCTCACGGAGGCGGAGCCGGTCGGGGTTGCCATCGGCACCGATGATGTCCGGACCAAAGGCGTCCACCACCGCTTTTTGCACCGCAACATCCCCCGAAAGCAGCTCATGCACGCTGCGATCCGCGTCGAAGAACCCGGCAAGCAAATGGCGGCGCAACGCCAGGGAAAAACTCGATTTCCCCGTCGCTACGCCGCCAGTAATGCCAAGTGCAGGCACCGGTTGCCCGGTTATTTCTGCATGAGCGGAAGCTCGGTCGGGGCGATCTCTGGCGGAGCAATCGTCTCGATGACTTCTTCCTTCTCGTCTTCAGCGCGGACCAGTTCACCGGCCGCATTGATCAGGCGCGCGGACACGAAGATGACCAGGTTGCGCTTGATGTGCTGATCGACGCTGGAGCGGAAGAGACGGCCAATGATCGGAACGTCGCCAATGATCGGAACCTTGTCCTCAACCTTCTGCACGTCCTCACGGATCAAGCCGCCCAAGACCACGGTCGAGCCGTCGAAGACGCTGACGCTGGTGGTGACCTTGCGGGTGCTGAAGATCGGCTGGTTAATCACGTTCGGCGTGATGACGTT
>JBGGMZ010000532.1:0-33888 GCA_041287745.1 Chthoniobacter sp.
GGCGCGCCGCCCGTCGGCGGCTCAGCACTCAATTTTTTCTCGTGGCGCTGGTGAAGGCGGAACTGCTGGCCGGGGCAGGGCTGCTCATTTTCGCGGCGATCAATCGCTGGGCGTTCGGGCGTCTCCCATGGGATGCAACGATGGCTGCGTATGCTGTCGCAGGCGCGTTTGCGCTGGCCCTGCTGGTTACGGTTGCTCTTCGACGCAGCTTGCTGGAAACCGCGGGGATTCTCGATCGTCTCGGCGCCACGCGCGATCGCTTCCTCACCGCACTGACATTTGCCGATGCGCCGGAGGACGAGCCAATGCGCGCGCTGGCGCTGAAGGAGTGCACCCAATTTGTGAGTGGCGGAAAGTTCAGCGAGCTCATTCGCGTGCGTCTGCCGCGCGAGGCACTTTGGCTGGCCGTACCGATGCTCTCCATCGCGCTGTTGCAATGGGAAACGCAGCACACCTTCGCCGCACAGGATGCCGACAAAGCCGCTGCGCGCGCTGCCGTGGAAGATACCGCGAAGCATCTCGAGCAACTCGCTCGCGATACCGCCAGGATCAGTGAGCAAAGCAAGACGGATGAACTGCAGAAACTCGCCGAACAATTGCAGCGCAGCGCCGAGCAATTGCGCGCCAACGCCACCAACCCGGAGGAGGCTGGCAAGTCCACCCTGCGCGAGCTTTCCGCGCTGGAGCAGATGATTCAGGAGATGCAAAAAGCGCCGAGCGCGCCAACGCCGGAGGAGATGCAAGCCCTGGCCAAGGCACTGGCGAAGAACGAGGCAACCAAGGATGCCGCATCGGCGCTGGCCGCGGGCGACCAGGCCAAGGCGGCGGACGAGTTGGAAAAGGAGATGCAAAAGCTGGCCGATCAAAAGGACGACGCGACCTCCGAGGAAGTGCGCAAGCAACTGGAGCAAGCGATCAAGGAACTCTCGCAGCAGAAGCAACTTTCCGAGGCCATGCAGAAGCTCGCGCAGCAGTTGAAAGAGTCGCAGTCTCAACAGGGCGGAAATTCCAGCGAGGCGGCCAAGGCGCTGGCGCAGATGCTCCGGCAGATGGCGCAAGGCAAGAGCGGGCAGCAATCCGGCGGCAAGCAAAGCGCCGCAACGCTGGAGCAGTTACTCGCTGCGCTGCAAAATATGAAAGCCGGCGAAGGCCAGAGCCAGCAGGGCGAGCAACCGTCCTCCGGGCAGCAACAACCCGGTGGCGTGAAGATGCAATCCTTCGCGCAGAACGGCAAGGATGGCATTCCCCTGCCGGGCGACCCGAGCCTGCCCAGTGGCAAGGCCGGCAGCGAGCACGACACCGGCACAACCGATTCGCCCTTTGGCAAAGAGCAGAACGCCGCGGGCAAAGACGGCCAGAAGCAACAGCTCGCCGGTCGCATGGGCGAGGGCGAGAGCCTGCAGCAGGCGCTGGAATCCGCGGGCGATCACTCGAAATCGAACCGTAGCTACAAGAATCTCTACGAAGCCATGGCGCCCGCCGCGCAAGACGCCGTGCTGCAGGAAAATATCCCGCTCGGCTCGCGCTTCCTCATCAAGCGCTACTTCG
The DNA here is from genome assembly GCA_041287745.1 of Chthoniobacter sp. Lineage (GTDB taxonomy): Bacteria > Verrucomicrobiota > Verrucomicrobiia > Chthoniobacterales > Chthoniobacteraceae > Chthoniobacter. Next base: position 1,549 of record JBGGMZ010000532.1, read on the forward strand.
AATCGATCCGGCCGCGGGAGTGATGGGACGGATGGGACAAATAGGACCTATGGGAATCACATTTGCTGCGAATCTCTCATTGTGAACCCAAGCCTCCGCCTGCCACTCTCTCGCCTTCCCCAGTCATGACCCAAACGCCGAATCTCGAAACCCAGGTCGAACAATTCCGAGCCAGCTTCACGCGCATCCGCGACGAGATGATGAAGATGATCGTCGGGCAAAAGGACATCGTGGAAGGGGTGCTCGTCGCCTTTTTCGCCGGCGGCCACGTGCTGCTCGAGGGCGTGCCGGGACTGGGCAAGACGATGCTCGTGCGCACGCTCGCCGACGCGGTGAACCTGAAATTTTCCCGCGTGCAATTCACGCCCGATCTCATGCCTGCCGACATCGTCGGCACGAATATCATCAGCGAGGATGAGCACGGGAGGAAAGTGTTCACCTTCCAACCCGGGCCGGTCTTCGCGAACATCCTGCTCGCCGACGAAATCAACCGCGCCACGCCGAAGACGCAGAGCGCGCTGCTCGAGGCCATGCAGGAGCAGCACGTCACCGTCGGCGGCGCGCAGCATCCGCTCGAGCCCCCTTTCCTGGTGCTCGCCACGCAAAACCCTCTGGAAATGGAAGGCACCTATCCCCTGCCCGAGGCGCAGCTCGACCGCTTTTTCTTCAAGCTCAAGGTACTCTTCCCCACGGCGGATGACCTCAACACAATCCTCGATCGCACCACGACGAAGGATTCCCCCATCGTCTCGAAGGTCCTGCAGAGCCACGAAGAAGTGCTAACCATGCGCGACGTCGTCCGCCAGGTGCCGATGGCCAAGGAGATCCAGAACCACGCCGTCAATATCGTCCTAGCCACGCATCCGGACAACGAACGCGCGACACCGCTGACCAAGAAATACGTCCGCTACGGCGCGAGCCCTCGCGGTGCCCAGGCACTCATCCTTGCTGGAAAAATTCACGCCGTGCTCGATGGCCGCTATCACGTCTCGCGGGCGGATATCGATCAGGCCGCCCCCGCTGCGCTGCGTCATCGCATCATCCTGAATTTTGAAGGCGAAGCCGAAGGGACGAGCACGGATGAAGTGATCGCGGAGATTCTGAAACAGAACGCGAATTGAGCTGACCGCGAATTGAAACCTGGTCCCTACGGCGAGCTCGTTTCAAGAAAACTGTCGTGAGCACCACAGCAGAACTGCAGGCCCTCTGGTCAGGCTTTACGTTTCGCCCTGCCGCCGATGCGGCGGAACTCGATGCGGTCGAAGCCGCCCTACGCATTTCGCTACCTCCGCGGCTTCGTGCGCTGCTCGCGGAAACGAACGGCATCTCCGCACACTATGGGGTGCCGGTCTTGTTTTCAGCCAGCGCGATCGTCAGCGAGAACCTGAAAATGCGCACCGACAAGTTGCGCGATTTGTACATGCCATTCGATCCGCTCCTGTTCTTCGGCGGAAACGGAGGTGGAGACTTGTTCGGCTTTCGTATCCTGCCCGCCAAAGTCGACGCGCTGCATATTTATCGCTGGGATCACGAGACGGACGGACGGGCGTGCTTTTGTTACAGCCTGCACCAGTATTTCGAGCGGGTGAAAGAAGGCGCGATTCTCTAACCAACAGCGCTTCACGACGCGTCGGCCTCCGGCTCGTTCTTCGGAGCGGAGATACGCCGTTCGCGAGCGTCGCGCAGCGAAATTTCCCGAGGTAGTCCGTCGAGGCCCGCCTTCGGCACGGCGATGCGCTGGGAGAGATAGATGCCGGAGTGGCCGCTGAAGAGGTAGGCGAGGAAGCAGGCCGTCGCGATGTAGATGACGTGCGTGGCGCCGAAGAGCTCGACGCCCATGAGTGTGCAGGCGAGCGGGGTATTGCTCGCTCCGGCGAAGACGGCCACGAAGCCGAGCGCGGCGAAAAGATCGGTCGGCGCTCCCATCACTCCGGCGAGCGCATTGCCCAAAGCCGCGCCGATGAAAAATAGGGGCGTCACTTCGCCTCCCTTGAATCCCGCGCTGAGCGTGACGACGGTGAAGATGATTTTCCAAAACCAGCTCCAGTAGTTGATCTCGGGCGATTGAAAAAGGGAGACGATGGTCACCGCCTTCGGGTCCGGCGAGGAAACGCCGAGACCGAGGTAGTCGCTCGTTCCAACGAGGAAGAACAAGCCGATGACAAGCAAGCCGCCCACCGCTGGACGCAACGGGCCGTAGGGAATGAGCTTTTTAAAGAGCGCTGCGAGCCGGTGCGATAGCTCCGAGAAAGCCGTACTGGTGAGTCCAAAGGCGGCCGCCGCGATCACGACCTTGAGCAGCAACATCGGATCAAGATGAAAAAACGCGGAGGGCGATGTGCTGCTGGCGAGAAAGTCGATGTGGTAGTGCGTGTGTCCCACGCCCCACGCGTGACAGGCCCAGTCTCCGGCGACCCCGGCAACGAATGCGGGCAGCAGGGCTTCGTATTCCATGCGGCCGATCATGAGCACCTCCAGGGCAAAGACCGCGCCCGCCAGCGGAGTGCCAAAGACCGCGCCGAAGCCGGCGGCGATCCCCGCCATGAGCAGGATGCGCACGCGCGAATCGTCCAACCGATACCACCGGCAGAAGGCGCTCGCGATGCTGCCGCCCATTTGCACGGCTGTCCCTTCGCGTCCCGCCGAGCCGCCGAAGAGATGCGTGACCAACGTGCCAAAGAGAACGAGTGGTGCCATGCGCTTGGGCACGCCGCCGCCCGGCGTGTGGATCTGGTCCATGATGAGGTTGTTCCCGCCTTCCGCCGATCGCCCGTAGTAATGGTAAGCGAGACCGACCACGATGCCCGCGAGCGGCAGGAGATACAGCAGCCAAGGGTGCGCAAAGCGGAAGCGCGTGACCTCCTCGAGGCTCCACAAAAAGAAGGCCACCGCAGAGCCGACGACCGCGGCCATAGGGACGATGTAGATGAGCCACCGCACGGAAAAGGCGATGTGCTCGAAGACGTTTCGCAGAATGTGACGGATCGAGCTCATGAAAGAATTCCTGCAGAATGTGCGCAGATTACCCGCAATGAGCCTTGCTGAGGCAAACGATGTGAACGTGGAATGAGCGACATAGGCGTGATTCGTCTGTGAAAACAGGAATCATCAGCCCGGCTGAAACCAAGCGGTTCCCCGATTGCTCGGGCGGCAGAAATCCATTGCCGTTACGGGTGGAAGAGAAGGCTAATCCTGGCGGCTTGTCAAGATAGACTGAACGTGTACGGCGATTCGGCAAGGCATGCCTGCATTGCTAAAGAACCGTCCGCAGCACCTCGACGCCTCGCTTCAGCTCGCGATTACTGACCGCGCCAAAGCCCAGATGCAGCCCATGCGTCAGCGGCCAGCGGAATCCATAGGTAGCGAGAGGGACGGCTTCGATTCCTTGCTTCGCCAAGGTCGCGGCGATGACACGGGCGTCGCTCCCATCGCGCAGCCACGCGGTGGTTTGCAGCCCGGTATCGCACCGTCCGAGCGTGAGCCGGCCATCCAGTGACTCCACCGCAGCGGTCAGCGTGGCCAGTCGTTCGGCATAGATCTGGCGCATCTTCCGCAGGTGCCGTCCGAAATGGCCCTCGGTAATGAAATCGCACAGGACGAGTTGATCGAGCAGCGGCGGATGACGATCGAGCAACGAACGCGCCGCCCGCGCGGCTTCAACCAGCGCGGCAGGCAGGACCACGGCACCGAGCCGCAAGGTCGGGAAGAGCATTTTGTTGAAGCTGCACGAGAAGATAACCCCGCCCGCCGGATCCAGCCCTTGCACGGCCGCCAGCGGCCGGCCTACGAAACGAAATTCGCTATCGTAGTCGTCTTCAAAAATCCAAGCCCCCGCCTGCCGTGACCACTCGAGCAACTGCAGTCGGCGCTCCAGCGAGAGCGTCATGCCCAGCGGAAATTGATTCGCCGGCGTGATGTAAGCCATACGCGCTTTTGGTGCCCGTTTGCGCCCTACGGAGACTTGCAGCCCGTGATCGTCCACGGGCACCGGCACGATGCGCGCTTCCGCCACGCGGAAAATCGCCGCCGCCCCAGCGTAGCCGGGATCCTCCATCCATACGGCATCGCCCGGTGCCAGGAGCAATCGGGAGACGAGATCGAGCGCTTGCTGGGTGCCGGAGACGATCATCACCTGCTCCGGTTGGCAGATGACTCCGCGCGTCGCGCCGAGATGCGCGGCCACGGCCTGCCGGAGCGGCAGCCAACCGAACTCGTCGCCCTGGAGCATCATCTCGCGGCTCGCCCGCCGCATCTTGCGCGAGTAGAGCCGGGCCCAAAGCTCTACCGGAAAATCCTCCACCGCCGGCTGGTAAGCGCGAAACGCCCGCGGGCGAGCACCCAAAAAGGCACGCAAAAACGGCGACTGGATCAGCGCACCGCCGCGTCGCGACAAGGGTGCCATCCGGCGTGCCGGTTCCTTCGCCGGCACGATCCTGGCCGACACGAAGAAATGTTCCGGCAAACGTTGCGCCACGCGTGTCCCCGAGCCGGCGCGGCTCTCCAGATAGCCCTCGGCAGACAACTGGGCGAAAACTTCCGTCACCGTGCCCCGGGCGAGTCCGTGTTGCTGCCCCAAGCGGCGCGAAGAAGGCACGCGTTCACCCGGCTTGAGCTGTCCGGACTGGATCACCTCGCGTATTGCCCGGTCGAGCCACGCACCCGCCTTTTCATCCGCGCGACGCGCGGGCAAGGGCAGCTCATCGAAGGGAACGGTTCGTGCCATGGAGTTACTCAAAGTGGCCCATATGAAAAATCAATAGTGGACCTGTTTCGCGAACCACTTTTCGCGGAGACTGTATGCCATGAAAACCCGAATCCCAATCCTCGGCCTGTCTCTTTACCTACTGACTGCCGGCCTCACCGCTCACTCGTCCGCGCAATCACCCGAGGCCAAGCCAATCACCATCACCCAACTCTTCAAGCGGGATAACCCGGAAGACAAAAACAAGGACATCATCGTCCAGCGCATCGAGCTGGCTCCTGACTCCGCCGCCTTACCCCACGTTCACCCCGGCATGGTCACCGGGTATGTCGTCAGCGGCACCTTGGAATTCCAGGTCGCCGGGGAACCACTGCTCACCCTCCATACCGGGGACACTTTCTTCGAGCCGCCGGGCAGCAAACACATGGTCGCGCGCAATCCCGACAAATCGGAGAAGACCGTGCTCATCGCCTTCGTCGTGAACCCGAAAAACCAGGCAGTCGCGCAGCCGCTCGAAGGCCACGCCCACTAAGCCAGCCCACGTCTTTTCTTCACCGACTCATTTATGAGCTTACGAATCAACTATCGCGCCACTGCGTCCGACACCGTCGCCGCTCTTTACGGCGTGAAGACCCATCTCGAAAAGGTGTTTCCCGATCATCGCCTCAAGGCCCTCGTCGAACTGCGCACCTCGCAGATCAACGGCTGCGCCTATTGCGTCGACATGCATTCCAAAGACGCCCGCAAAGCCGGCGAGACGCAGCAGCGCCTCGATTGTCTCTGCGTGTGGCGGGAAGTCTCCTTCTTCACTCCGCGTGAACGCGCCGCTCTCGCTCTCGCCGAAGCGATCACCCTCATCAGTGTCGACCACGTGCCCGACGACGTCTTCGCGGAAGTGCGGGCGCATTTCACCGAACGCGAGATCGTGGATCTCGTTATGGTAATCTCGGTCATGAACGCCTGGAACCGTCTCTCTATCACCATGCGCAGCGTTCCGGAGCCGGATGTGGTGAAAGACTGATCGGATCAGACCGAAGGCCTGAAACAAGCCAGCCCAGCGAGGGGCTCAGGATGACACGATGGAAGACTCGGCGATTGCGCGCAGTCAGCGCTGTCTCTACTTCACCTCCGGGAGGCTCACTTGCTCGTGACCCATGAGGTAGCTGAAGAGGTTCAGTGTTTGCTCCGGGGTGAAGGCGGCGAGGAGGCCTTCGGGCATCATGGAGAGCGGGCTTTCAGTGACCTTGTCGATCTCGGCGCGCTCGACGGTCTGCACGTCGGTCATGGTGCGCAGGGTGAGCGTGCGATCGGTCTTGGTAGTGATCATGCCGGAGAGCACCCGACCGTCCTTGAGCATGATGATGGAGAGGCGGAAGTCGGGCGCCACGACGGCGCTGGGGTCGGCGATGTTATCGAGCAGGTAATCGAGGTTGTCGCGATTGGCGCCGGTGAGATCGGGGCCGATCTTGCCGCCTTCGCCGTAGAGCGTGTGGCAGGTGGCGCAGACGCTGGCGAAGACCTGGCGACCGGCGTGCGGGTCGGCCTTGGCGAGGGCCTCGGGTGTGAGGAAGGTGCGCAGCTTGGCGGTGAGTTCCTTGATCGCGGCGGAGCTTTCGCGCAGGTCGCCCCACACTTCGGCGAGGCGCTGATTCAGAACGTCGTCGTTGAGGTTATGAATCTGTCGGGCGTGGAAGGCGGTGACATCGGTGCGCGTGATTTTCTTCGCAGCGATGGCATCGAGCAGAGCACCCGCCCAAGCCGGCCGCGTGACGAGCACGGTGATGACCTGCGGGCGGTCACCGAGGAAAAAATTCTTGTAGGAGCCCACCATCTTCGCGCCGAGCGCGGGGTCGCTTTCCTGCGCGAGGCCGCGAATGGCGACGGCGTTGATATAACGTTCATTGAGCAGCTGCTCGCAGATCCCGCGCACTTCCGGCGTGTGTGAATCGACCAACGTTTGCAGCGCGACCTTGCGCAAGGCGATATCGGCTGTCTTGTCGAGGGCGACGCGGCGCACTTCATCGAGCGCGCGGCCATCGCCGAAGAGCGCGCCAAGGTCGCGAGCCTTGTCGGCCAAGGAGGGATCGAGCTTCGCGACGAGAGCGTCCCACGTGGGTGGCTTCGGCGCCTTGCGCCAGCCGGTGAAGGCTTCGCTCATACCAGTGAGGATGTCGGTCTGGAAGGCGGCGGGCTTGGCCGCGGTGAGTTTGAGCAACTCTGCGAGGGCCGCGGGATTTTTTTCCACGCCCTCGGCGATGCGGCGGGCAAGGTAACGGCGGGTGAGCGGCAGGGCGCAGCCATCGGCGAGCGCGGGCAACGCGGCGAGATCCTTCTCGGCCAAGGGGATAAGGCCATACCACACGAGCATCGGCTGATTGTGATCATCGGCGTCCTCGACACGCGCAAGCAACGGCGCTGCCACCGCGGCGCGATTGGCCGCTGGCAGACGCTGGAGCAGCGAAGCCAGCGTGAGACGCACGAGGCCGCTTTGATCTTCCTTCGCCATGCGGGCGAACTCCGCGAGCAGGTCGGCGGGCGGCTGGGCTTCGGCACCGGCCGAGCGCTGGCTCATGGTGGTATCCAGCGGCCAGGCGTCCGAGAGAAGCCGGATGGCCCACACGCGCACGTGCTCGTTCTCGTCCTTCAAGAGCGCGCGAAGTTTCGCATCATCCGCGCCACCGATGAGCCGCAGCGTCCACAGCGCGCGCAAGCGCATTACAGGGTTCGTCCCCTTGTCGAGTTCCTTGGACAGCGAGCCAACGGCCGCGGAAACGTCTTCGCCTTTCGCCGCCTTCACTTGCAACAGCCAGCTCGCCTCGCGTGCGTACCAGTCGTTTGCCGAGCGGTGCAGCTTCGCGAGTTCGAGCGACGAGAGCCCGCTGATATCCCACGCACTCGGCGGGGTCTTGGCGCCGGCCTCGTGAGTGATCTTGTAGATGCGGCCGCTGGTGCGATGGATGCCGCTGCGCTCGTGGCACTCCCCGGTATCGCTCCAATCCAGGACAAAGACGCCGCCATCCGGGCCGGTCGCGAGATCGATCCCGCGGAACCAAGGGTCGCCGAAGAAAAACGCATCGGGCCCACGCTTCCCGACATAACCGGTGCCCTGTGGCTCGAGGAGCTCCGTATTGAAGCGGCGACCGTGGAAATTGATCGTGAACAACTTGTCGCGATATTCCGCGGGCCAGTTGTCCGCCTGGTAAATGACTGCGCCGCAGTGGGCGTGACCACCGCCGAGATCATTCGCCGCGCCATCGCGCGAAGCCTGCCAGCCCTTGCCGGTATCGAAATGGTAATGGTCCGCGTGCTGATCGATGAGGCCGTAGGCGTGCGGGTTTTGATCGAGCGTGGACGAGCGCGTGTAGTGCGCGCCGGTGATGCTGTGCCAGAGGTGGCCATTCACCGTGTTGATGAAGAATAGCTCGCCGAACTTGTCCCAATCATTGCCCCAGGGATTGGTGGTGCCGAAGCAGAGAGACTCAAAGACTTTCCGCTGGGGATGATAGCGCCAGATGCCGCCACGCAGGGGAATGCGCTGGTCGGCGGGTGTGCCCGGCGCACCGATCTCGCCCGGTGCGGAGCCGCCGCAGCGCCCGTAGAGCCAGCCATCCGGGCCCCACTTCAGGCCGTTGGCAAAATTGTGATAGCTGCCTTCATACGGCACCGCAAAACCATCGAGCACGACCTGCGACTCGCCGCCGGCGAGCCCGGTGGCATCCTTGTCCGGGATGTAAAGGAGCCGCGGCGGGCACATGGCCCACACGCCTTTGTCGTCGCGGGCGATGCTGGTGAGCATTTGCAACGACTGATCGTAGACCGTGCGCTTGGTGGCGTGGCCATCGCCCTTGGCGTCTTCGAAGATGAGGATGCGATCGCGCAGCTTGAGGTCGAACTTCGTCGTGGCGTCCGCGTAGGTGTAATTCTCCGCGACCCAAAGGCGTCCTTTCACATCGAAGCACATGGCGATCGGATTTTGCACCTCGGGCTCGGCGGCGAAGATCGTGGCCTTGAAGCCCGGCGGCATCGCGAGCTTCGTCAGCGCTTCCTGCGGCGAGATCGGTGACGGATTGCCTGGCTCGGTGTTGTAGGGTTGGGGAAATTCGTCGGCGGCAAAAGCGCTGACGGTCAGGGCGGCAAGGAGGACGAGGGCGCGCATGTGGTAGAGTGAAAAGTGAATATGAAAGTGGAGGGACGCCGCTGGCGGAACGGGAGATTTCACACGGGCGGGAGCGGCGATCAACTCTCAACTCAACCACTGACTCACCGATTCCTGAGCCTTCGTTTCGCCGCAGCCTCCCACAAACCGAAGTGCGGCTCTCACCCATCAGCCCTCAATGCTCATCTTTCTTCACTACCGGCACGGCTTCGCAAGACTCCCGCCAGCCGGGGAAATTCCAGGTGTTCGGAAATCCCGCGCACTGGATGGGCTTGGCCGGCTGCACTCGGCAATCGCGACCATCAAGGAAGATGCACTCGTGATTATAAGTGCCGTCCGGCTGGACGCCCTTGTCGATGAGCGCCAGACCGTCGCGCTGCGGGCGGAGCGTGGTGTAGCGCTGGATAAAGTCGTGCTCGGTCGTACCGAGGTAACCGGCCATCGCCCGGATCTCCGCGTCGCCGATGATGACCAAGCCCGGCCAGCGGCAGCAGTTCGTGCAGCGCTGGCATTGGTAGTGGATCTCGTCGGGCATGGGGTTGCAGGCGAATGAAACGGGAAAGTGGTGTTCCACAAGCGTAAATTTTCGCCGCAGCAAGGCTCTCTGAAAGCTCTCTGAAATCGGGAACTGAGACAACCGTATGGCCCCGCAGCCATGGCTTGCCACGCCACGTGGTTTCACCTACACCCGAGCGCCTTGAAAAAGTGAGCAGAATGAAATTGATCGGTTTAAGTTTTGTGATGGCGGGACTCGTGCTCGCAGGATGTCAAAAGCGACTCGTGAACAACGAGGAAGGCGACGCAACGGCGATGGCTATTGCGACGCCGGTGCCGACTCCGGACTATGCGCCGCCCGGCGTATTTTTTCTTCTTTCACCCGTGCGCAAGGAGACCAAGGACGGTGTCCTTCGTCTCGTGCCGGGCACCGAAGTTAAGCTCCAGCGCAATGGGAAATATCAAACCCCGGAAGGGGAAATGGCGATGGATCCACACATCCTGACCAATGACCGGACGGCCGCCCGCGCCGCTCAGACAGCCGACCGGAATGGCCAGGCCCGCGCCCTCCCCAGAGTCGTGGCGGCAGCTCCACCCGCGGCACCGCGTGCAGTATCGTCAGCGGCGGCATCACAGCCGGTGGCCGCGCTCAATCCCCCGGCCACAACTGCGAAATCCCCCAGCGATGAAAAGTTACGAGCGATGAGATTCAAGCTCGCTTCGCTCAAATCCGAAGAAGCCAAGCTGCAGGCGAACGTTACTTTTCTGTGGGAGAAGATGAGCCGGATGCCCAACCATCTCAGAACTCAAAGCGCGCCCTCCAGTCTCAGCGGGTCAACATCCCTCGCGGATTGGGACACGCTGAACGCCAAGCTCGCGGCCGTCCGCGTCGAAATCCAGGACTTGGAAGCCCAACTGCAACCTCCCCCCTCCTAGAAGGCGTCGAGCCGACATCAGCGAAGATTTACGCCGTCCGGGAATCATCTAAAACGGTATTTTATTGCGATATTTACCTTTTATGTCAAAAGCCTCCGCATCCACCCCGTTGACACCTTGCCCTTTCCACGCCAAAACTGCCCTTCCCGCATGAATACCCCGCGCTTCATCCTCGTTGCCTCCCTCGCCAGCAGTCCTCTCGCCTTGCACGCCGCAGTCGATTTCGAAAAGGAAATCAAACCCATTCTCGAAACGAATTGCGTGCGCTGCCACAACCCGAAAGGCACGGAATTCGAGAAGGGCGATACGGACTTGAATCTCTCCACGAAGGAAGCGGCCTTCGAGTCGAATTCGATCAAGCCCGGCAACGCCGACAAGAGCAAACTCTACACGACCACCGTGCTGCCGGATGATGCGAAGAAGCTGATGCCGCCGCGCAATAAGGTGACGAACGACCTCGAGCGCCTCACGAAGGCCGAGTCCGAACTGCTGAAGACCTGGATCAACGAAGGCGCCAACTGGCCGGACGGCATGACGCTCACCGCTCGCAAAAAGGAAGTCGCCGCTGCCGGTTCCGGTGCGGAGGCCGAACTCGTGGCGAAGATTCACGCCTCTATCGAGAAGGGCAGCACAGTCGCCTCCGAGAAGGAGATGAAGGCTTACACCAACACGATTCCCGGCTCGGAGATCAGCTACGACATGGTGCCGATCCCCGGCGGCAAATACAAGATGGGCAGCCCGGAGAACGAAGTTGGCCGCAAGCCCGATGAAGGCCCCCAGCACGAGGTGGAGATTGCCCCTTTCTGGATGGGCAAGTGCGAGGTGACCTGGAACGAATTTGAGCTCTTCATGTATCCCAACGAGGAGAAGAAGGCTCGCGAGACGAAGAAGCTCGATCCCGCGCTGAACGCGATGACCGACGCCGTCACGCACCCCACCCAGCCTTACGTCGAGATGAGCTTCGGCATGGGCAAGGATGGCTTCCCCGCCATCTCGATGACCCAGCACGCGGCGAACAAGTATTGCGAATGGCTGAGCGCCAAGACCGGCCAATTCTACCGCCTGCCCACCGAGGCTGAGTGGGAATACGCCGCGCGTGCCGGCACGACTACCACTTACTTCTGGGGCGATGACCCGAAGCAGATCGGCGATTACTGCTGGTGGGGCAAGAACTCGGACTTCAAGTATCAGAAGGTCGGCAAGAAGAAGCCAAATCCTTGGGGTCTCTACGACATCCTCGGCAACGTCGTCGAGTGGACGCTCGATCAGTACGATCCGGCTTACTACTCGAAATCGCCCGCAGCCAATCCCTGGAACAAGGCCACCAAGCCCTATCCGCACGTCGCCCGTGGCGGCTCGTGGGACGATGATGACGCGACCAAGCTGCGCGTGGCCGCCCGCCGCGCCTCGGATAACACCTGGAAGATCCAGGACCCGCAGCTCCCGAAGAGCATCTGGTACCACACCGACGCGCAATTCCTCGGTTTCCGCATCGTGCGCCCGCTGAAGGTGCCCACCGCCGCCGAGGCGCAGGCCTACTGGAATAGCGGCGTGGAGAAAGATAATCCCGCGTTGAGCAAGGCCGAGTAAGGCCGCGGCCTGAAAGACCGCAGAAGTCTAGTGGCCCGCGAATAGTCCAACTGACACGAATAAAAGGTTTTTCCGTTCGTGCATTTCGGGCGATTCGCGGGCACTTTTCTTGCAGTCTTTAGAATCCCATGGCCTACACCGATCTCTGGCACTGCAAACAATGCGGTTCCATGCCCGAGATCATCATGCGTGGGAAGAACTTCCTCATCCGATGCAACACCTGCAATTCGGATAAGCTCAACGTCTACGCGAACAACATCGACGAGGCCGTACGCGACTGGAACAAGCGCAATAATCCGTCGAATATCGGGCTGGTGGCGCGCATTCGCAGGCTGTTTAAGAAGAAGAACGAGGAAGAGTGACTCGCAGCATGCGGCTGGCGTAAGTTCCGCGCCCCTCGCGCACCGACGAAGCTGGAGCTTCGAAGACAAATGCGCGCCTAGGCGGGAGCTGGGGCACGAGCGCGCGAACAGAGCGCGCAAGCGCGCGACGCTGGGACAGCGCCGCTACAACGACGTCCGCGCTCTCTCACGCTCGTTACTACCAAGCTCTGCTTGGTAACGCCCTTGGGAGCGCAGCTCTGCTTCGCACGGCGGGGGTGTCTGCGGGCGGGCTATACCGCACCGACGAAGCTGGAGCTTCGAAGACAATTGCGTGCCCAAGCAGGAGCTTGGGCACGAGCGCACAGAGCGCGCACGGCGCTAGGACAGCGCCGCTACAGCACGAGCGGAACCGCCAAAAGCAAACCCACATTACCCAAACCGATTTCACGCATCGCAACGTCGTACGAATCCTCCCACTCGCACCTGCCGTTTCCTTCGTAGTTCACCCCAAAGCTTTTCTCACCCCCGTGATTAAGAAGCTGTAGCCAAGTAGACACACCCTATCTAGGCTCACACTCCCATCTCCTCATTACACAATGAATAAACCATCCCAGATCGTTCTCCCCGAGGCGTTCAGCCGCCGGAACTTCCTCAAGACCACTTCGTCCGCCGTGGCGGGCGGCGCCTTGCTCGGCGCTTTCGCTCCCGAGCGCTACGCTCATGGCGCGGGCGGCGGCGAGGAAATCAAGATCGCCATGGTCGGCTGCGGCGGCCGCGGTTCCGGCGCTGCAGGCCAGGCCCTCAGCACCTATCCCATCGGCCCGGTGAAGCTTATCGCCATGGCGGATATCCATCCAGACCGCCTCGAAAGCTCGCTCAACAATTTGCAGAAGACCCACGCCGAACGCGTGGACGTCCCGAAGGAACGCCAGTTCCTCGGCTTCGATGCCTACAAGAAGGCCATCGAGCTCGCCGACGTCGTCATCCTTTCCACGCCTCCCGGCTTCCGCCCGATGATGTTTGAAGAAGCCGTCCGGCAGGGCAAAAACGTTTTCATGGAAAAGCCCGTCGCCTCCGATGCTGCCGGCGTGCGCAAGGTGCTCGCCGCTGCGGAAGAAGCGAAGAAGAAGAACCTCAAGGTCGGCGTCGGTCTCCAGCGTCACCACCAGGCCGCTTACATCGAGACGATCAAGCGCCTGCATGATGGCGCCATCGGTGACATCGTTTCCATGCGCGCCTACTGGAATGGCCAGCGTCCCTGGCAGAAGAAGCGCGCCGACCTCGAGAAGACCTACGGCCGCCCACTCACCGAAATGGAGTACCAGCTTCGCAATTGGTACTACTTCACCTGGATCTGCGGCGATCACATCTGCGAGCAGCACATCCACAACATCGACGTCATCAACTGGGTCAAAAAAGGCCACCCGGTGAAGGCCCGCGCCATGGGCGGTCGTGAGATCAATCACGGCGGCGCCGACGACGGCGAGATCTTCGATCACTTTGCCGTGCAGTATGAATACGAGGACGGCTCGATCTCCTTCAGCGAAGCCCGCCACCAGCCCGGTTGCTGGAACAGCGTTAGCGAGCACGTCGTGGGCACCAAGGGCCACGCCGATGTGAGCAAGGCGCAGATCTTCGCCGCCGACAACTGGCGCTACAAGGCCGAGGGCGCGAAGGACCCGTATCAGCAGGAGCACGACGATCTCTTCACCGCGATCCGCGAGAACAAGGAATACAGCGAAGCCGTCTACGGCGCCGAGAGCACCATGACCGCCATCCTCGGCCGTATGGCTGCCTACTCCGGCAAGGAAATCGACTGGAGCAAGGCGCTCGCCTCGAAGATCGAGCTGCTCCCCGAGAAGCTCGCGTTCGACGCCGAGTCGAAGGTGAAGCCCGGCCCAGACGGCCTCTACCCGCGCGCCATCCCCGGCCAGACGGAAGTCCTGTAACCAGCCTCCACGCTTAAACTTCACCGCGCCCCGTTTTCTCGGCATCGTTCGAGAAGCGGGGCGCGTTTCTTTTCCAGGCACTGGCACCTGTCGAGTGCGTCTGTTTATCTCCCTCGGCCGTTTGCCCTCCCGCAGATGTCGCGCTATTTGAAACAGCCCATATGGAAGGTCACTGCGCCATCTGCGACCGGATGGAAACGCTCACCCGGCACCATCTCATCCCGCGCACGCGGCATCATAACAAACGTAACAAGCGGGTCTTCGATCGCGCTTTGGTGAAGCAGACCGTCGGCATCTGCCGCCCGTGTCATTCGCAAATTCACGCCGTGCTCACGGAGAAGGAACTGGAGCGCGACTACCGCACGGTGGAGAGCCTGCTCGCACACCCGGAGATCGCGAAATTTGCCGGGTGGATCGCGAGCAAGCCGCGCGGCTTCCGCTGCCTGACGCGCAAGTCAGACTGAGCTACTTATTCCCCAGCGGACATAGTCCCATGACTCCTATAGGACCTATTGCCCGCTACGGCTGCACCCTCGGAATATCCTTCCAGCGCGAAGACTCGACGAACTGAATCTTGCCATCCGGCATGCGCACCACGTGGGCCGCCGCGCCCTCGGTCTCCTCGACAAATCTCATCGCGCGATCCGGCCCGAGCACACTGATCGTCGTGGTCAGTCCATTGGCCGCCATGCAATCCGGCGCGACAACCGTGACGAGGCCATGATCCGTGAGGCCAATGCCTGTGTGCGGATCCACGATGTGTGAATACCGCTTCCCACCGATTTCCACGCGCTGAAAAATGTCCCCGCTCGTGGCGATGCTTCGGTTCTTTAAATAGATGATCTGTGGCGGCGGCGCTCCGGGCACATCGAGCGGTGCTACTTCGATCCGCCAGCCGGGCTGATCCGGCGGCGCATCGGTGGCCGTCATGTCGCCACTGCCACCCACCAGCGCGCTCGTGATGCCGTGCTGCTGCAACACTTTCACCGCTTCATCGACAGCGTAATTTTTGGCAATCGCGCCGAGATCGAGACGCATCTCCGGCACCAGCAATTCCGCGGTGTGATGCTCCGGATCGAGCCGCAGATTCTTATATCCCACCCGCGCCTTCATCTCCGCGATGAGCTCCGGGCTCGGCAGCTCCTGCTTGTGCCGCGCGCGCCGCCATAGATTCACCAGCGGACCGACGGTGACATCGAATGCACCATCGCTGCGCACCGCATACTGCTGCGCGCGCTCGAGCACCCGCCACAGGTCCGTGCTGACTGGCACGATCTTCCCTTGCCCCGATGTACGCGATAGCTTGCTCAGCTCCGAATCGGGATCGTAATCGCTGAGGATGCTATTGAGCACGGAGATCCGCTCGTAGGCTGCATCCGCGGCCGCTTTTGCGGAGGCTTCATCCTTCGCATACATCGAGATGCGGAAGGGCAGGCCCATCTCGGCCTTTTCGTAGACGAACTTCTGCAACGGCTCGTCGGCTAGCGACAAGAGAGCAGTGAGGGAGAACGCGGCCAGGGCCGCCAGGAATCTGCGCACGATCAGACTTCTGTCGTCTGATCCTTGAGCAAAGTCACGCCGGTAATGCGCCAGGTCTCGCCGTCGCGCCGCATCAGGTATTGATAATCGACTGGCTCCCGCCCCTCACTGAAAACACGCACGTTGATCACCGCCTCGTCGCCGTTGTCGAAGGCCAGGCCGCACCGGGCCGAAGTGGAATGGGCAATGGCGGGGTAAGCCACACGCACCATGCGCTCAAAGCGGTCCAGCGGGCACTGATGCCGGAACTCCAGGTCGGAATAGACGTAAGCGCCGGCGTAATCGTCTTTGCGGAACGCGTTCAGCTGGGCGTCGACGACCGATCGCAACGCATCCTTGATTTGCACCTCGCTGGGCTTGAGATCGTCCGATGCCCAACCCGAGACCAAGGATGCACCGAGAAGCATGAGAACCAGCAACGAGCGCGTTTTCATACTCCTTATTCGCCCAACCCCAGACATCCGGATTCACGCGGCAAACGAAAACATGCGAAAACTTGCTCCCCGAAACTGAACGTCCCACACTGGCTGTCTGTCACACGACAACTCTTAAGAACTCTGCTCCGTCGTTCATTCATCTAAAGTTCACCCCGCCCGTCGCTTTCTCGCACCCCACCCAATGAAGCTCGCCCCATTCGCGGCCCTCCTCGCCGCTCTTGCCCTCCCCCTTGCCACCACTCTCGCGAAGGATGAAGCCGCGCCGCCGCAGCACATCGCCCTGAAGCCCATTCAGTTCGTGGAATACGACCTGCCGAATGGCCTCCATGTCATCCTGCACGAAAATCACGCCGCGCCGGTCGTCTCGACCTACGTGCTTTACCATGTGGGCGCCAAGAATGAGCGGCCGGATCGCACGGGCTTCGCCCACTTCTTCGAGCACCTCATGTTCGAGGGCAGCGACAACATTCCCCGCGGCAAGATCGACAAATACGTCTCTGCCGCCGGTGGCAACCTCAACGCCAGCACCTCCTTCGACCAGACGGATTACTTTTTCAACCTGCCGAGCAACGAGCTGAAGCTCGCGCTCTGGATCGAGAGCGAGCGCATGATGCACTCCAAGATCGATGAGACCGGCGTGGAGACGCAGCGCAAGGTGGTGAAGGAAGAGAAGCGCATGCGCTATGACAACCAGCCTTACGGTTCGCTCTTCGAGGAACTCGCGAAGCTCGTTTTCGCCGGCTCGCCCTACGCGTGGGTGCCGATCGGCTCGGTGCAATACATCGACCAGGCGACGATCGAGGAGTTCCGCGACTTCTACAAAACCTATTACCTGCCAAACAACGCCACGCTGGCCATCGCCGGCGACTTCAATCTCGAGGCCACGAAAACACTCGTGGCGGACTACTTCGGCGGGATTCCGAAGGGCCCCGAAATCAAGCGGCCCGACGTGAACATCACCGACCCGACGGCACCGGTGAAGCACGACGTGGAGAAGGCGAATACGCCGCTCAACGCCACGATGCACGCCTGGCACGCCGTGCCGGAAACGCATCCCGACGCTTATGCACTGCAATTGCTGGGCGACATCCTCAGCACCGGCCGCAGCTCGCGCCTTTACAAGCGTCTCGTGGAAAAGGAACAGGCCGCGCTCAATGTGGAGGCCTTTCCCTTCCTGCTCGAAAGCGGCGGTATGCTCGGCGTCTTCGCCACCGGCCAGCAGGGCGTGACGCTCGAGCAGCTCGACGGGCTGATCGATGAAGAAGTGGAAAAGGTCAAAGCCGAGGGCGTGACCGAGGAGGAATACCGCAAGGCGCTCAACCAGGAGGAAGCGGAGTTCGCCAGCGGCTTCGGCACCATGTCGACCCGCGCGCGCAACCTCGCCCGCTACCACACCTTCTACGGCGACACGAATCTCATCAACACGGAGCTCGACCGTTACTTCGCCGTGAAGCGCGAAGACATTCAGCGCGTGGCGAAACAGTATCTCGGCAAGGAGAACATGTTCACCCTGCGTTATCCCGCCGCGGCTGCCCCCGCCGCCCCGCAAGCTCCAGCCGCCAAGTAAAACCTCTTTCCCGATTGCCAGTATGAAAAAGCTACTTTTCCCTCTCCTCATTGCCGGTTTTGCGACCACGGTCCTGGCCGACATCGACCGCACCAAAAAGCCGGAAGCCGATCCCGCACCCGCGGCTTCGTTTCCGGACTATCGCACCGTGACCCTGCCGAATGGACTCAAGGTCTTCGTCATCGAGGATGACCGTAAACCGACGGTCACCTTCCGCATGATCATCCGCAGCGGCTCCATCGCCGATGGAGATAAGAAAGGCGCCGCGGGCTTCGTTGCCGGCTTGCTCAATCGCGGCACGGAAAAGCGTGACGCAGCCACGTTTGCCATCGAGACGGATTCCATCGGCGTGAAAATCGAAGCGTCGGGTGGGCAGGATGCCATCTCCATCGGCGCCGGCGGCCTCACAAAATATACCGATCGTATTCTCGATCTCTTCTCGGATGCAGTGCTTCACCCGGCCTTTCCAGCGCCGCAGTTCACGCGCATCCAGCGCCAAACGCTCTCCGGGCTCGAGGCGGAAAAGCAGCAACCCTCCAGCCTCGCCGAGAAGCTCGCCGGCAAGGTGGTCTACGGTAGCTTCCCGTATGGCAGCTACCTGAAGCCGGAAGATGTCACCTCTATCCAGCGCGAAGACCTCGTAGCTTTCCACAAGGCAAACTTCCTGCCGAATAACGCCTCGCTGGCCATCGTCGGCGATGTGAAGGCCGATGCCATTTTGCCCCTCATCGAGAAGACCTTCGGCTCCTGGCAGAAGGGCGAGGTGCCGACGCCTAAGCTACCCGAAGTGCCGAAGCTGCAGGGCCTCACGATCCATCTCGTCGACCGCCCCGGCTCAGTGCAATCGAACATCATCGTGCTGAGCGATGCGCCCCCGCGCAACAATCCGGACCTGCCCGAACTGAACGTCGTCAACGCCACGCTCGGCGGTGGATTCAGCGGACGTCTTTTCCAGAACCTCCGCGAGAAGCACGGCTGGACTTACGGGTCGAGCAGCGCCTTCGACTACAAGAAGCTGGCCGGCAATTTCCAAGCTACCGCGGAGACGCGCAATGAAGTGACAGGCCCGGCCGTGGCGGAGATTCTCAAGGAAATCACCCGCATCCGTGACGAACCCGCCAAGGAGGAAGAGATCGCCCTCCAGCGGCAATACAACGTGGGCAACTATTTGCTCAGCCTCGAAAATACCGCCCGCACCGCGCAACGCGTGCAGGACATCGATCTCTACGGTCTGCCGGCGGATTTCTACAAGACCTACGCCAAGCGCATGAGCGTGGTGACGCCCGCGCAAGTCGGTGAGCTGGCAAAGAAATATCTCACCACCGAAAACGTCGCCGTCGTCGTGGTCGGTGAGGCAAAGGAGATCAAGCCCGAGCTCGATAAGATCGGCAAAGTGGTCGTCTACGACCAGGAGCTGAAGCCGGTCGTGCAATAAATCACGGTCGGAAGACGGAGAAATCACCACGAAGGCACAAAGACGCGAAGGAGCCAACGTCGGAGGCGTTTGTTCGTGTCTTCTTTTCTTCGTGCCTTCGTGTCTTCGTGGTTTATTTCCGAACTCAAACGGAAAAATGGTCGGCAATTCGGAGGAGACTTCCCGTAGCATAGCAGGATACTTCGACTCCGTTACACTCCGCTCAGGATGATCGACATCGAGCCCGCATCCCCTCGCCCGCCCTACCGCGGCCGGCTCGCACCCTCGCCCACCGGCTACCTGCATCTCGGCCACGCGCGCACGTTCTGGATTGCCCAGCAGCGTGCGGAGGCTGCGGGCGGCACGCTCATCTTGCGCAATGACGACCTCGACCGCTCCCGCTGCCGGCCCGATTTCGTATGGGCGATGTACGAGGATCTCCGCTGGTTTGGGCTGCGCTGGAGCGAGGGGCCGGATCTCGGCGGCCCGCACTGGCCCTACAATCAAAGCGAGCGTCTGCCGCTCTACATCACGGCCTTCGAGCACCTGCGGCAGGCGGGCTTTCTCTACCCGTGCACCTGCTCGCGGCAGGATGTCCTCCGCGCGCTCACCGCGCCTCATCCAGGCGAGGAAGAGCCGGTCTATCCCGGCACCTGCCGCAGAGCGCCATCCGACTATCCCCGCGCTGGCGTGAACTGGCGCTTTCGCGTGCCCGAAGGTGAAACCATCTCTTTCATCGACAGCGCGCTCGGATTGCATACCGAGGTTGCTGGCCGGGAATTCGGCGACTTTCTCGTGTGGCGCAAGGACGACCTTCCGAGCTATCAAATGGCCTGCACGGTTGATGATCTCATGATGAACATCACCGAGGTGGTGCGCGGCGCCGATCTGCTCACCTCCACCTGCCGCCAGCTCCTGCTCTACCGCGCCATGGAACAAGCGCCGCCAGCCTTTCACCACTGCGCGCTGATGAACGACGAGCACGGCCAGCGCCTCGCCAAGCGCCACGACTCGCTGAGCTTGCGCGCCTTGCGCGATCGCGGAGCGATGCCCGACGAATTGCGGCGCGAATGGATTGCCAGCGTCTAGTGCGGCGCGCTGCTGGGCCCGGCGGTAGCCTCGACGCTCTTGGGCGGATGGAATGCCACGGCCAGCAACACCATGGCGAGAATTCCCGCCACACATGGCACGAGGAAGAGGTGTTTGAAATCGACGATACCGTTGTGAGCGAACGTTTGCTGAATCAACCGCGGGCAAATCGAATTGGCGACGAGCGCACCGATGCCCAGGATCTGCACATTGAAGAGGCCCTGCGCACTGGACCGAACATCCTTCGGAAAATAGGCGTCCACGAAGATATAAACCGTGGCGAAGAAAAAGGCGTAGCAGATGCCATGAAGAATCTGGACGGCGATGATGAGAGGTTGCGATTGCGGGAAAAACGCATACACGGCGAAGCGCGCGGCGTGGCCCATGATGCCGATGATCATCGTCACCCGCCACCCGAGCTTCTTCAGCGTCACTCCCAGCATGAGCATAGTGAGAAGCTCCGCGACCTGGCCGATTGTCATGACCGGCATGATCCAATTGCTGGCGATGCCGACGCCGCCGTCTTTCGGATCGGTGCCGAGGAAAGTGCCGGTCCAATTGAAGTAGCAATTGTGGACGAAGGAATCGATGAAGGTGACGAGCCAAAGCACGAGCACGAACGGATGCTTCAGCAGGCGGACTGCTTCCAGCCAGGCGAGGTTTTCACCGGCTCCTTCTTCCTTTTTCTTCGCCGGGGTGTGCGGGAGGGTGAGGCTGAAAGCGGCGAGGACCAGCGAGATGATCCCCGCGACGATATACGTCCAGCGTGTGGCCGCTTGAAATGCTTCGCCTTTCAGGCCGGACGCGAAGACTGCGCCGAACCACTCCGTGATCCCATGAGTGTGCGCCGCATCGACCTTCGCCCAATCCACGAGGATGAACGTGAACGGCCAGGCCGCGGCGATCCAACCCACCGTGCCTCCCATGCGGATGATGCCGAACTCCTTCTGCGGGTCCTTCATATTGGCAAAGGCGATCGAGTTGGCGATCGATTGGGTCGGCACATAGAGCAGGCAGTGAAGGAACATCAGCCAGAAAAACGGCCAGAAGCTGTGCACAAATCCGCACCCGAGGATCGCCAGGCCGCCGATCAGGTGACTGAACGACAGGAAACGCTCCGCGGCAAAATTTCGGTCGGCGTATTGATTGCTGAAAAACATACCGATGACTGCGGCCACCGGGAAGGCGTTGAGGATCATGCCCTGCTCGGAAAAGAGCCAATTGAGAAATCCCGGCACCAGCGGCGCGATCAGCTTCGGCGGCTCCGTCGCCGAAAAGCCAAGACTCGGCAGGTAACCGAAGATGAGCGGCAGCCATGCACCCCAGATGGCAATCTCGAGAACCATCATGAGGAAGAGGCGGAAACGGGGAGAACGATTCATAGCGGGCCAAGGGTGTAAATGGCGCGCCGCCAGGGGGCAAGCCCCGTCCGTAAAAAATAGTCACTTTCGTTAAATTAACACTTATGGTGAAAAAGTCCGTCTTTTGCCCGGCGTCCATCAATCTCGAATGAAACTCCGTTCAAGGCCCGCATTCGGGGCAGCAGCTTGACAGACCTCCCCACCGCACTTATGGACAGCCCGCGTGGCGCTCCTTCGCTCCAATTTATTCCTAACCTTCGTGTGCCTGTTCGTGCTGACAGGCTACTCGGCGCAGGCGTTTGGAGTGTGCTGTGAGCGGGGTGGCGGCGAGCCGGCACAGCACGCCGAGGCGTCGCAGACGAAGCAGCTTCCGGCGGACACGGACGACTGCCAGTGCGTCTGTCATCAGATTCTGGCCGACTCCGCGCACAAGCCTTTGCACGTCATCGGCGCGTGCCTTCTTTCCATCGAATCTCTGACCTTTGGGAATCAGTATCCCCCGGATGCGTTGCCACTCGGCATCGACTATCCGCCTCAGCTCGGCTAGCGCCTGACGCGCACCGCCGTGCCCACGCGGCACGGCTGCATTCAGCGTCAGGCCCTTCTTCACCCCGGCATCTCGTCGGGGCTTTCCGTGTCCGCACGTCGCGGCACTTCGCATCCACGCCTCCCTCTTTCACCATCCATGTTCACACGCCCAATTCTCCACCTCCTCCTGATCCTCGCTCTTCCGCTTGCGGCATCCGCCACGGAAAAAGGCGGCTCCATCACTCTTGCCGAAGCGCTTGCGCGCACTCTCCGCGGCAGCCCCGAACTCGCCGCTTACAACTGGGAAATCCGCATGGCCGAAGCCCGCATTCTCCAAGCGGGGCTGCGTCCGAATCCCGAGCTGAGCATCGATATCGAAAACCCGACCGGCTCCGGCGCATACAAGAACGGCGACTTTATGGAAGATACGCTGACGCTGAGCCAGCTCATCGAATTAGGCGGCAAACGCCCGGCCCGCATCTACGAGGCCAAAGCTGGGCGCGCCGTGGTGGAGTGGGAATACCAAGTGAAACGGGTGGAAGTGCTGAAGACCACGACGCTGGCCTTCATCGACGTCCTCGCCGCTCAGCGACAGCTCGAGCTGGCCGGCGAAGTAGTGAAAGTTGCGCAGGAAGCGGTGAACCTCACCGAGCAGCGGGTCGGCGTCGGCAAAGTGAGCACCGTCGAATTGACCCGGTCCAAGGTCGCCGTCTCCTCGGCGCAGATCGAGGTCGGGCAGGCGCAGCGCGATATCGCCACGGCGCGGGGAAATCTCGCCGCGCAGTGGGGTGCCAGGCAGGCGGACTTCGATGCCGCGAGCGGTGATCTCGATGATCACCACGCACCGCCTTCGCTCTCCTCCCTGCGGGAGCGCTTGCTCGCGAATCCCGATCTCGCCCGCTGGACCGCGGAGCGCGAGAAGCGCACAGCGGCCCTGGCGAAAGAGCAGACCCTCGCGCGGCCGGACGTCACGTTCCGAGTGGGGCCGCGCATGGAAGGCCGCGCGGAGGATGCCACGTTCGTGGCCGGCTTTTCCGTGCCGCTGCCGCTCTACCATCGCAACCAGGGCAACATCGCCGAGGCCCGTGCGAACCTCGCCAAGCTCGACGAGGAAAAGAGGGCCGCCGAGGCCCGAGCCTTCGCCGCGCTGAACGAAGCCTGGCAGAAACTCTCCGGCGCGTTACGGGAGATTTCGATCCTCGAGGAGAACGTAATTCCCGGGGCAAAAGACGCCGAGAAACAACTCACCGACGGCTACGCGGCCGGTCGCTTCACGCAGTTCGAAGTGCTCGATGCGCGCCGCACCCTCCACGCCGCGCGAGGGCAGCAGGTCCGCGCCCTCGCTGACTACCTGAAAGCTCGCGCTGAGCTCGATGCCCTCACCGCGCGCCCCGCCGAGTTGCCTCGTCTCCCGGCCGCCCAACCCATTCCCACCAAGCGCAAGTAATCGCCCCACTTTTCCCAACCATGAAAAAACAACTCCTCTTTATCCCGATCATCGCCATCGCCACCGCGCTGGGTGCGATGAAAATTCTTAACACCAAACCGCCTGAACCCAAAACCGAGGAACACGGTCACGGAGACGAACATGGGCATGACGAGCACGGGCACGGCAAGGAAGGTCATGTCGAGCTGAGTGTGGAAGCGCGCAAGAACGCCAACCTCACGATCGAGGAAGTAACCGGCGCGAAAATTCAAACCCTGCTCCCGCTCTACGGAAAGATCGCGAGCAACGAAGAAAACCTCGCCCACGTGCAGCCCCGCTTCCCCGGCGTGGTCAAGCAGGTCCGTAAGCGGCTCGGCGATCCGGTAGAGAAAGGAGACCTCCTGGCCCTCATCGAGAGCAATGACTCGCTCCGCGCCTACGAAATCAAGAGCGAGGTCAGCGGCACCATCATCCAAAAGGACATCACGCTCGGCGAGTTCGTGAAGAACGAGGACACCATCTACACGATCGCCGACCTCTCGACGGTGTGGGTGGACCTCGTCGTTTTCCGCGAAGATTTCCGGAAGCTGAAAGTGGGGCAGCCGGTGGAGATCCATCCCGGCGCTGGCGACGATGCCATCCAGGACAAGGTGGCCTACATCTCGCCCTTCGGCACGGAAGGCACGCAATCGATGCTCGCGCGGTGCGTGGTGCCGAATCCTACCGGAGACCTGCGCCCCGGCTTGTTCGTGGACGCCGAGATTACCACCGGCGAAGTCGACGCCCCCATCGCGGTCAAGCTGTCTGCCATTCAGACGCTCAAGGAAAAGACCGTCGTCTTCGTCGAGGAAGGGGATGCGTTCGAGGCGCGCGAAGTGGAACTCGGCGCGCGGGATAGCAAGCACGTCGAAGTCCTCAAAGGCCTCAAGCCGGGGGGGAAATATGTCTCGGACAACAGCTTTGTCCTCAAGGCCGAGATCGGGAAAGAGGAAGCCGAGCACGAGGACTAAACCGAGGACGCATCATGATCGACCGACTCATCGAATTTTCCATCAAGCACCGCTGGCTCGTGGTGCTCGCCGTCATCGCGATTGCCGCCCTCGGCGTCTACAATTACCAGCGCCTGCCCATCGACGCCGTGCCGGACATCACCAACGTCCAGGTGCAGATCAACACCGGCGCACCCGGTTACTCGCCGCTCGAAGTCGAGCAGCGCATCACCTTCCCGATCGAGACGGCCATGGCCGGCATTCCGAACCTGGAGGAGACGCGCTCGCTCTCGCGCTACGGGCTCTCGCAGGTCACGGTAATTTTCAAGGACGGCACCGATATCTACTGGGGCCGCCAGCAAATCGCCGAACGCCTCGCGCAAGCAAAGGAACAACTGCCCGCGGGCATGAGCCCCGGCATGGGGCCGATCTCCACCGGTCTCGGCGAGATCTACATGTGGACCGTCGACGCAAAACCCGGGGCGAAGAAACCCGACGGCAAGCCTTACACCCCCACCGACCTGCGCGAGTTGCAGGACTGGGTCATCAAGCCGCAACTGCGCAACGTCCCCGGCGTGGTGGAGGTCAACACCATCGGTGGCTTCGAGAAGCAATATCACATCACGCCCAATCCTGCGAAGCTGGTGGCCTACGGCTTTGGCTTCCGCGAGATCATGGAGGCGCTCGCGAAGAATAACGCCAACGTCGGCGCCGGCTACATCGAGCGAAACGGCGAGCAGTATCTCATCCGCGCGCCCGGCCAGGTCGCGGATACGAAAGACATCCTCAACATCGTCGTCGGCACGCGCGAGGGCGTGCCGGTGCGCATCCGCGATGTCGCCAGTGTCGATCTCGGGGAAGAGCTGCGCACCGGCGCCGCCACGCACAACGGAGAGGAAGTCGTGCTCGGCACGACCTTCATGCTCATGGGCGAGAACTCCCGCACCGTCTCCCATCGCGTCGCGGAGAAGATGAAGGACGTGAACCGCTCCCTCCCCGAGGGCGTCGTGGCCAATACCGTCTACGACCGCACCGACCTCGTGGACGCCACCATCGCGACCGTGCAGCGGAACCTGCTCGAGGGCGCGATACTCGTCATCGCCATCCTCTTTCTCGTGCTGGGAAATATCCGCGCCGCGCTCATTGCCGCGGCGGTCATTCCGCTCTCGATGCTCTTCACCATCACCGGTATGGTGCAAAACAAGATCAGCGGCAATCTCATGTCACTCGGCGCGCTGGACTTCGGCATCATCGTCGATGGCGCGGTCATCATCGTGGAGAATTGCATCCGCTGTCTTGCCGAGGCGCAGCATCGGCTCGGTCGACTGCTCACCCAGCGCGAGCGTTTCCGCGTCGTGTTCGACGCGACGAAGGAAGTCATCACGCCGAGCATCTTCGGCTCGATCATCATCATGGTCGTTTATCTGCCCATTCTTACGCTCAGCGGAGTCGAGGGGAAAATGTTCGTCCCCATGGCGGATACCGTGCTGCTCGCTCTCCTCGGGGCCATGATCTTCTCGATCACATTCGTCCCGGCCAGCATCGCCATCTTCCTCTCAGGCAAAATCAGCGAGAAGGAGAACGTCTTCATCCGCGCGGCGAAGGCGATCTATCGGCCATTGCTGGAGTTCTCCCTCGCGAATCGCCCCACGGTGGTCACTGCCGCCCTCGCGCTCGTCCTGCTCTGCAGCCTCATCGGCTCGCGCATGGGCAGCGAGTTCATCCCCTCTCTCGATGAAGGAGACGTCGCGCTCCAGGCGTTGCGCATGCCCGGCACCGGTCTGCAACAGTCGGTCGCCATGCAGCACGCGCTCGAAAAGCGCGTGCTCGAATTTCCCGAGGTGAAGGAATTCTTCTCCCGCATCGGGACGGCAGAGGTGGCCAGCGATCCGATGCCGCCGAGCATCAGCGATGGCTACGTGATGCTGAAGCCACAAAAGGATTGGCCCAATCCCGCCAAGTCGAAGGACGAGCTCATCGAGGAGATCACCAAGGCCGTGGCGGAGATCCCCGGCAACAACTACGAAATTTCCCAACCGATCCAGCTTCGCTTCAACGAACTCATCAGCGGCGTGCGCAGCGACGTAGGCGTAAAGATTTTCGGCGACGACATGGATACGCTATTGCGCACCGGCCAGCAGATCGCCTCGGTGCTGGGCAAGGTCCCGGGCGCGGAAGACATCAAGGTCGAGCAGGTGGGCGGGCTGCCGATGCTCACCATTCATCTCAAGCGCGAGGCCATGTCGCGTTACGGGCTCAGCGTGGGTGAGGTGCAGGAAGTCATCGAATCTGCCATCGGCGGCGCTGAGGCGGGAAGTATCTTCGAAGGCGACCGCCGCTTTTCGCTGGTCGTGCGACTGCCGGAGAATCTGCGCACGGATCTCGATGCGCTGCGCCGCATCCCGATCAAGCTGCCCGAGAGCGAAGAGCACAAAGGCCGCGAATACAAAAAGGTCGCGCTGCGCACCGACATCCAGTTCATCCCGCTGAGTGAGGTCGCCGACTTCGAGCAGAAGCCCGGGCCAAATCAAATCAGCCGCGAAAATGGCAAGCGCCGCATCGTGGTGACGTGCAACGTGCGCGGGCGCGACCTCGGCTCTTTCGTGAACGAAGCGCAGGACAAAATCCACACACTGGCGAAAATCCCCGCCGGCTATTGGATCGTGTGGGGTGGCCAATTCGAGCAACTCCAGAGCGCCACGCAACGGCTCGAGATCGTGGTGCCCGTGGCACTGCTGCTCATCTTCATCCTGCTCTTCACCGCCTTTGGCAGCGTGAAGGATGCGCTGCTCATTTTCAGCGGTGTCCCGCTGGCGCTCACCGGCGGTATCGTCGCCCTCTGGCTCCGCGACATCTCGCTCTCTATTTCGGCGGGTGTCGGCTTCATCGCGCTGAGCGGCGTGGCCGTGCTGAATGGCATGGTCATGGTCAGCTTCATCAATCAGCTCCGCCGCGCCGGAAAGCCGCTCGACGAAGCCGTGCGCGAAGGCGCGCTCACCCGGCTGCGTCCTGTCCTGATGACCGCGCTGGTAGCCGCGCTTGGATTCGTCCCCATGGCGCTGGCCCACGGGCGCGGAGCCGAAGTGCAGAAGCCGCTCGCGACCGTCGTGATCGGCGGAATCCTCAGCAGCACGGCGCTCACCTTGCTCGTGCTGCCCGCGCTCTATCGCATCTTCCACCGGCACGGCGACTTGAAGGCCGACGACTTCCACAAGGACCACGATCACGGCCCGGATGAGCCGTGCAACGAGCCAAATCCCACACCCGCGCACTGAAGCACGGATGGTTCAAAAAGTGATCGCCGGGCGGACGCGCCTCGCTAGCCTTCCTGACACCGAGCAATGAAATCCTTTCGCAAAGAACTCTGGTTCGAGCTGCCCAAACGGCGGCAACTGGTCAACATCACACCCGAGGTGGAATCCGCTCTGCGCGAGAGCGGCGTGCGCGAGGGACTTTGCCTGGTGAATGCCATGCACATCACTTCGTCGGTCTTCATCAACGACGACGAGAGCGGCCTGCATCACGACTTCGAAGTGTGGCTGGAGAAACTCGCGCCGGAGAAACCCTACAGCCAGTACCGGCACAACGGCGGAGAGGACAATGCTGACGCGCATCTCAAGCGCACCATCATGGGCCGCGAGGTCGTCGTGGCCATCACCACCGGGCGTCTCGATCTCGGCCCGTGGGAGCAAATTTTCTACGGCGAGTTCGACGGCAAACGCCGCAAGCGCGCGCTGATCAAGATCATCGGGGAGTGACGTTGATCGTTGCGAGAATGCGCTCGCTCGCTCATGCCGCCTGCTCCCGGCGAGCAAATTTCGCGTAGAGTCCCATCACCAGCATGGCCGCGAGAGCGTAGGCCGCAATGGCCGGCACCGGTCGCTGATCCTGGAGTTGCTGCCCGGCGAGCAGGATTGCGAGACCCACATGCCGGTTTGCGTTGCAGATGGATAAGGTTTGCACGGCCGAAGATCGCTGGCCGAGCAGCAGACGCACGGCAAACAGACAGCCCGCGGCAAGCAAGGGCGCAGCCAGCGCCACCCATGGGCTCACCTTCATCAGTGCCGGCCCCAACTTGTAGAGTATGGCGCAAAACATGACGATCAGGAGCACGTTACCGACCACATTCAGCACTCGTTGAATGCGGATGGAGAAAGCGGGCGCCAGCCACATCAGCGCCATGCCTGCGAGCAGCGGCGCGAATTGCTGGCGCACGATCACCACCAGCAGTTGCATCGGCGGCACCCAGATATCCCGCCCATATAGCCAGCCGCCGGCCATGATCAGCAACGGAACCAACAGCGGCGTGAGGAGCGCCCCCCAGACCTGATAGGTGGCAGCAATCTGCATATCGAAGCCTTTTTTGGCCACGCCTCGGGTCATGAGCGGCGCGCCGGGGGCCACCGAAATGAGGAACAATCCCGCCAGCGCCGCCCGATCCAGCGGCAGCAAATGGCCGAGCGCCAACGCGAGGAGCGGCGGCACCAGAAAAGTCGCGACGAGCAACTTGACCCAGAGCGTGGGAGTCAGGCGCCGCCAATTCTCCAGCAGTTGCCGGGGACTTAAGCTCATACCCACGGAAACCATCAGCATGAGGACTGCTATCGGCAGCAGATACTTCATGGCGTTCTCCCGCTCCGCCGTATCATTTCAACTCGACCCGCACCTGGTTGATCTTCCCTTCGAACTTGAATGGACGACGGTCGAAATAATCGCGGGAAACCGGCGAGCCAAGGTCGACACCGACATCGAAGCTCTCGCTGGCGGTAAAGGCCGCGGGCACAGTCATCTTGACGGCGGTGCGCGCGAATTCGTTGCCATCCACGGTTAGGACGATGTCGGCCGGAGCGCCCGGCTTGGGAACCTTGAGCGCGGTATTCACGACGATCGTATGTTTACCGGCGGGGATCTTCTGCTCCGATTTTGCAATCGAGCGGTCGATGATCATGAGGTTGTATTCAAAAATGAGCTGGCCTTTGTCCATGTAGCAGGTCAGTCCGCCGCCTGCGCCGCCAAGGGCGTAGAGGACGCCATTCGCTTCCGCGCCGCACTCCAGGTCGATGGTCACGGTGTTGCTCGTGTTGCCCACGGCGGGAGCGGTGAACTCGGGCATCCGGGTGGTGGTATCGTCGAAGGTCCATCGGGTGTATGGCGTCTTGATTCGGTCTTCCGGATGAATGCGCAGCCAGATCCCGGCGCCGATGGGGAAGACTTTGTTCTCCGCGGCCTGGACGAGGAAGAGCTTCTTCATTTCCGCCACCTTGTCCGGACGCTCTTTGGCCAGGTCATGCATCTGGGAGAAATCCTTGGTCAGGTCGTAGAGTTCCCACGCATCCTTGGATGAATCCCAATCCGCGAGTCCTTTCTGTGCGTTCAGCCACGGGATGAGCGGGCCGAAGGTGCAGGCATACCAGCCATCGTGATAAATGCCGTCGCTGCCGTTGTTGTCGAAATACTGGATGTGTTTGTTTTCCGGCGCCTGCGCGTTGGAAAAACTCGCGGCCATGCTCACCCCGTCGATCGGGTCTTGCTCGAAGCCGTTCACGACTTTCGGAGCCTTGATGCCGAGAAGTTCATAAAGCGTCGGGGCGATGTCGTTGACGTGGTAAAATTGCGAGCGCGGCACCTTGTCCGCCTGGATCTTCCTGGGCCATGAAACCACCAGCGGATTGCGCGTGCCGCCGAAGTGCGAGGCGACGAGTTTGGTGTGGCGAAAGGGCGTATCACCGGCCCACGCCCAGCCGGCGTGATAGATATTGTCGGTGAGCGAACCGCCGAGGGCCTTGAGCCCGCCGAGCCCATCGAGCGCCTGAATCTGCTGGGCGATGGTGTTGGGAATTTGATTCTGCGCGAGCAGTTCGCTGATCGAGCCGTTCTGGCCTTCGGACGAGGAACCGTTGTCCCCCCAGATGTAGAAGATAAGGGTGTTGTCGCGTTGTCCGCTCTGCTCGAGATAATCGATCAACTTGCCGACCTGCGCATCCGTGTGCTCGCAGAAGCCGGCGAAGATTTCCATCAGCCGGGTTTGAAAGGCGCGCTCGGACTCCGGGATGCTGTCCCACGCTGGCATGGTGGGGTCGCGCGGGGTGAGTTCCGCCGTGGCCGGAATCCAGCCGAGCTTTTTCTGGCGGGCGAAAGTTTCCTCCCGGAGCCTGTCCCAGCCCTGGTCAAACTTCCCCTTGTATTTGTCGGCCCATTCTTGGGCGACATGGTGCGGCCCGTGGACGCCACCCGGCGCCCAATACATGAGGAAGGGTTTGTCCGGGGAAAAGGCGCGGTGCTGCTTCAGCCAGGTGATTCCTTTGTCCGACAGGTCTTCCGTGAGATGATATTTCTCATCGTGCGGCGGCTCGATGGCGCTGGTGTTTTCCACCAGACGCGGCTCCCATTGCGAAGTCTCGCCGGCGAGGAAGCCGTAGAAATGTTCGAAGCCGTAGCTGGTGGGCCAGTAGGTGAAAGGGCCCATGGCCGTGGTCTGATCGGCAGGCGTATTGTGCCACTTGCCGAAGGCGCTGGTCTTGTAGCCGTAGTTCTTCAAGACCTCGGCCATCGTCGCGGATGTCTTGGGAATCACCCCGACGTAACCATCCCAATCCACGGCGCGCTCGGCGATGGTGCCACTGCCCACGCGCTGATGATTGCGCCCGGTCAGCAGGGCCGCCCGGGTGGGCGAGCAGATCGAAGTGGTGTGAAACCGATTGTAGCTGATGCCTTCGTCCCGCAGCCGGGAAAGCGTTGGCGTGTGGGCAAAGCCGCCAAACGTATCGGGCACACCGTAACCGGCGTCGTCGATGAGCACGATGAGGATATTCGGCGCATCCTTCGGCAGCCGTTCCGGTTCGACCCGCCGCCGGTGGACGGATTCCTGCAAAGTCTGCCCAGCCTTGCTGGCCGAAGGCGTGGGCGGAAATGGCAGCACGGAGCCGTCGTCCGGCGCCGCGGAAAATGCCGCCGTAGTGAATCCACACAAAACGGCGAAGACGGCGCGATGTACTTTCATAGCTGGGTCCTTATTTCGTGAGATACTGGATGGTCGTCTTGCCGATCGCGCCATTGAAGGGGAACGGCGCCTGGTCGAAGTAATCGAGCGACACGGGGGAATCCAAATCGCGCCCGATGTCAAACGTCGCATTGGATGTAAAGTGCAGCGACATGGCCGCGGGCACCCGGCCCTGGGCCACTGCTTCGCCATTCACCTTGAGCGTCACGTCCATGGGGCCGCCGATCTTCGCGGCGAGCCTGGATTCGACCTCCACCTTCACCTTGCCGACCGGGAGCTTGTCCTTCGACTTCAGCTTCGTGCGCTGGACTTCGAAGAGATTGAACTCATAGCACAGGAAGCCATCCTTCACGTAGCAGGTGACACCGCCGGAGAAGCCGGCGAGCGCATACAAAACCCCGTCGGCCTTCTCCGGGAAATCCAGGTTCATGGTCACGAGGCTGCTGACCTTTCCGAGCTTGGGTGCCGCCGATTCGGGCATGCCGGTGATGGGTGTGTCGAAGGTCCATTCGGTGAGCGACGAAGCCGGCGCATCCTCCGGATGGTAGAGCGCCGTGGACCATAGGCCGCCGCCGATGGGTAGGTTCTTGTTCTTCGCGGATTCGGTGAGAAAGAGGGCTTTCAGTTCCTCCAGTTTTTTCGGCTCTTTCGCCGCGAGGTCGGTCGCCTGGCTCCAGTCTTCGTCGATGTGGTAAAGCTCCCAAGTGTCCGTGAGCGGGGTCCATTCCTTGATGCCTGCCGGGATTCCGCCGACCCACGGCTCGCGCGGACCGCGAGCGGAGGCAAACCAGCCATCCTGATAAACCCCGCGGCTGGCCATGATATCGAAGAACTGGGTG